>JALVCY010000208.1 GCA_027009605.1 Saprospiraceae bacterium | reverse complement strand
CCGATTACTATCGTGGATACGGACTTCGTGGTTGAGAGCTTCGCAGGTTGAGATGATTTGGGTTTTTGTGGGGTTTTACTTCATCATTCGATATTCGGCATTCTGTATTCGATATTCTTTTAGTTTTTTTAGTTGAGAAAGTTGAAGAAGTTGATTCGCTACGATAGTTGATTCGCTGCGCTAGTTGATTCACTTGTCCTTTGGACTTCGTTAGTTGATTCGCTGCGCTAGTTGAAAAAGTTGAGACGTTCGCCTATGGCTCACTAGGTTGAGAACTCGTCCTACGGACTTCGTGGTTGAGAGCTTCGCAGGTTGAGATGATTTGGGTTTTTGTGGGGTTTTACTTCATCATTCGATATTCGGCATTCTGTATTCGATATTCTGTTAGTTTTTTTAGTTGAGAAAGTTGAAGAAGTTGATTCGCTCGCAAGCTTCGCTAGTTGATTCGCTTCGCTAGTTGAGAGATTTAGGTTTTTGATTAGGATTTTACTTCATTATTCGACATTCGGGATTCTGCATTCGATATTCTGTTAGTTGAAGAAGTTGATGCCAGCCAAGAAAGAAAAAATCTGCGCATATCTGCGGGAAAAGAAAGTAGTGAGTAGTGAGCGGTGAGTAGTGAGAGATGAGTAGTGAGCGGTGAGTAGTGAGAGATGAGTAGTGAGCGGTGAGTAGTGAGCGGTGAGAGATGAGTAAGCCGGAATCTGCGAGAATCTGCGGGAAAAAAATCTGCGAGAATCTGCGGGAAAAAATCTACAGAAATACCCCAAAGAAAAAGCCGATTCCCCCACGGAAACCGGCTTAAATTTTCAAACAAAAACCTTTTTCTTAAGCAGATAAAGCAGCTTCTATTTTTTGCGCAAGCTGAGCCTTAGACGCTACGCCAACGTGTTTGTCAAAGACTTCGCCATCTTTTAAGACCAATACCGTCGGGATACTACGAATGCCATATTTCATAGCAATGTTTGGATTGTGGTCAACGTCCAATTTACCCACTTTTACTTTGCCGCTGTACTCTTGGCTTAATGCTTCGATATGGGGGGCGATGATATGGCAAGGGCCACACCATTCTGCCCAAAAATCTATTAAGCTTACGCCCTTATTTGCTTCTGTCTCAAAATTTGCATCTGTGAATTCGAATGCCATCTGTCTAGTTTTTTTATTGTGAATACGAGCCTCCTTTTTTACGAGGATTATATGGTTAACAGTGTTTTAGGGGTTTTGGTTGCAATGGTTTTGTCGTTTGCACGATATTAACAGTGAATTTTTTGTGGCGATTAACCATAGCGTCGAAGTATTGAGTGGATAGCCGGCACGAACCTAAGCCCCATCACATATTTCTCTCAAAGGCCGGGCACTCAAATCACCTCGCATATATTAACTTTTTTCTATACATTTGCATCGTTATAATCAATGCCATGAAGTACCTGATACCTGTCTTATTTTTGCTTTCCTTGATCCTAACTAATTGTAAATCAACGACTAATGATACTAGCCAAGCTACGCATCCACCGGCCGGGCAGACTCGTTTTCATTCTGCCTTACTGACCTATGCCGACCATGAAGCCATCTTGAGTTCACTCGCTTCAGTGCAGCAATTCAAGAAGCTGAGAGCCCGGACTTTGCAGCAATCGCCGCCGGTTATTCGCCTGAAGGAGGGGGATGTCCGCCAGGATTGGTTTTTTGCGCAAGCAGTTGCTTTGAATAATAAAGAGTTTGTTCAACAATGTTTTTTGCCCAAAACAAAGGAGCCGCTATTGAATATGATGACGGAGATTCGCCGGCCTACCGCTAAAGAAGTGCGCCTGAATCAACTCTCCGGAGACCTGATTTTGGTCGAAATGTATAATTTTTACTACAATACGGTAGTCCACGGTTGGGTCGATATCCATACAAAAAAAATCATCAAAGTAGTCGGCTCTCCCGGGAAATTACCCAACATAACAAAAGAAATGGAAGACCTAGCCAAGGAGATTGCCATGGCCTATCCACAAGTAAAAAAAGAATTAGACGTAGGGCAAGAATGGCCAAAAGATATGGAAATCGTCGTTCGCAATTCAAAAAGCGAGCGCTATCGCCATTTTTATGCAGCGGTGACGATGACGCCAAAAGATAGCCAACATACGCTTTGGGTCTTGGTGGATTTGACCGAACTCAAAGCTGTGGGCTATCAATGGACATCGCTTTGGAATCCCAAACGCCCCCAATTAGTGACCGAACGGAGCTTGCAAAATGAAGTCGTTTTTGAGAATTATTGCAAGGATACCGTGCAGCTGAATCAAGGCAAATGGGTTGTCAATTACAAACTGACCAACTCGGACGGGATTGAGATTTTTGACGTGAAATATAACGGAAAACCGGTCTTGAATTCTGCCAAATTGGTGGATTGGCATGTGAGTTATCCGGATAAAAAGGATTTTGGTTATTCGGATGCGATGGGTTGCCCCAAATTTAGTTCGGCCGCGGTGGTGGCTTTTGAACCCCCTGATATTCAGCCAATTATGAAAGGTGGGGTAAGGATTGGATTTTCTTTTGTCCAAGATTTCCGGAGTCCGGTGTGGCCCAAATCGTGTAATTATCGTTACCAAAACCGATATGAGTTTTATGCGGACGGGCGGTTTCGGATAGCGGGTGTCAATTTGGGATTGGGATGCAGCAATAATGGCTGGTATCGGCCGGTTTTTAGGATAGATATGGCGGATGAAGGCGGTCAGCAAGTGGAAGTTTGGCAGAATAAGCATTGGGAAAAATGGACACAGGAAAAATGGCATTTACAAGAGAAGAAAGCTCGCTTTTCGCCGCAAGGCTACCTGGTGCGCTTGACTAATCCGGATGGAAGTGGGTATTATTTGGAGCCTAGCCGGGGGCAATTTGGCGATGGCGGGCGGGGCGATCATGCTTATACGTATGTGACGGTAAAGCATCCCGATTTGGATGAAGGGGTATCGGATATGAGCACGGTTGGGCCTTGTTGCAACACCAATTTTGAGCAAGGACCGGAAAAATATTTGCAACCGGCAGAGCCGTTGGATGGCCATCAAGTGATTTGGTACGTACCACAAATGAAAAATAGCGATCAACCGGGCAAACAGTATTGTTGGGTCGAAAATCGAGTCGTGGATGGGCACGAAGGATTTGTGACCTACAATGGGGTCGTCGGGCCGATGTTGGTCCCGTTTGCTTCCGCAAAATAAATAAGAATGTCCAGTAAAAAACAACACCGTCAAGGAAAATTGAAAAACAAACGCCAAAAGGCAGAAAAATCTAAAACTAAAAATCGGGTTTTGCTCGCGCTGGTCGGTTTATTGGTCTTGGTCTTTGGCTTGGGAATCAAAGGTTTTTGGGCGGGACAAAAAGGAGTGAACCAACACACATCCAAGACCCAATCTACCAAGCATCCTGTCGTCGTGGGTCAAGCGGATGCTTGCGCAAAAAATCCGGCTTTCCCGTTGAAATATGGGCTTCATCCGCCTTATTTTATTGATTTACGCCAGTTGGATGGGCCCGGTCTGCGCATCATAGAAGCCAAAAAAGGGGGGAAAGTACTACAGTTGGATAGTTGGAAAAAAGAAGGCACGCTAGGGCCTTATACCTTGGACAAAAACGGGGTGATATATACGGCGCCTATTCCGTTTGTCAATTTGTTGGGGCGGCCGCCTTTGAGTTATAATCGTATTTTGAAGGTCGATGCCGCAACGGGGGAGATGTCCGAATTGATGCATCTGCCCCATGCCCAAAAACCGACCGAAGAACAGCCTTATGGGGTGGTGGGTATGACGTATGATTGTTCGAATCATAGTTTGTATGTTTCTTCTTTGGCCGGTTCTACCGGAGAATCAGAAGTGGGGCGCATCTATCATATTGATTTGAAGTCCAAAAAAATTCTACATCAATTGGATGGTTTTGATGCCTTGGGTTTAGGCGTGTTTACGATGAAATCGGGCAAAAAACTGTATATGGGGAGTGCCCGGAGTCCGGAGATTTTTTCTATCGACTTGGATGATGACGGCGGGTTTGTGGGCCAACCGGTCTTTGAATTTTCGCTCGCAGCTTTGGAAGGCGGCAGTTATGACAATGCCCACCGTATCCGCTTCTTGCGGGGTAACGTGCTGAAAATCAAGGGGATAGAATTTAGCTTTTCGCTCATGGCCGCTAGTGACCCCCAGCGAAATATCTACTTGTTTGACTATGATGATCAAGGGGACAAATGGGTGTTTCGGGAAGCTCACCCGCAATGACGGTGTAGCGGTATAACGGTGTAGCAGGTGGACAGTGTCCAAACCACCAAGATTTTTTGAACCACGAAAAACACGAAAACCCCTTGAACGTCCAAAGTAGGGGCGAACCTTGTGTTCGCCCAAATGAACGGTGTAGCGGTATAACGGTTGGGCGGTGTCCAAACCACCAAGATTTTTTGAACCACGAAAAACACGAAATACACGAAAACCCCTTGAACGCTGTTAAAGGTCAAAGGTGAAGGGTCAAAGGTGAAAGGCAATGAACGGTATAACGGTACAACGGTGTAGCGGTATAACGGGAAGGCAAAAAAGAACTCTTACTCCTTGAACGCCGAAGGCAATGAACGCCCGAAGGGCAATTTGAACGTGCGAAGCACAAGTTGAACGCCGAAGGCAATGAACGGTGTAGCGGTATAACGGTGTAACGGCTAGGCAGCAAGTAAAGGTGAAAGGTGAAAGGTGAAGGGTCAAAGGTGAAGGCAGGAAAGAAATCTTACTCCTTGAACGCCCAAAGGGCAAATTGAACACCAAAGAAAAAAACAATAATGAAATATAAATGGATAATAGTTTTGTTAGGGATGGTAGCTTGCCGGCAGGCGGAGCCGGTGACCGAATCTGCCCGGCCGGTTTCTCAAGCCGATCAGATCTTGTTTGAGATGGCTCGGACGTATTTGTTTCCGTTGCCGAAAGATGCTGCCGACGAAGAACACCCGCTATCTCCGGAATTAGTAAAATTGGGTCGTGCTTTGTATCTGGAAAAAGGACTTTCCAAGGATGGGAGGGTGAGTTGCAATAGTTGCCACCCGTTGGATCAATATGGGGTGAATGATACGCCCTTGTCCGAAGGAATTGGACACCGCCTAGGCGCAAGAAATAGCCCGACCACTTTTAATGCAGCGCTGTATCTGGCTCAATTCTGGGACGGGCGAGCGAAAACCGTAGAAGAGCAAGTCGAAGGGCCCTTATTGAATCCGGTGGAAATGGGCATGCCTTCCAAAAAAGCAGTGGTTAGGCGTCTGCGAGCCGATTCCCAATACGTGGCTCTTTTTGCGCAAGCCTTTCCGAGTAGCAAAGAGATAAATTTTACGCAAGTAGCTAGAGCTATAGGAGCTTTTGAGCGAACGTTGATGACGCCAAGCCGCTTGGATAAGTATTTAGAAGGCGATGTAGGCGCCCTTACGGAAAAAGAAAAATCCGGATTGAAAAATATGCTGGATTTTGGCTGTATTCCTTGCCATAGCGGGGCGACGATGGGCGGAGCGATGTATCAAAAATTTGGGCTTTTTGCGGATTATCGGTCTTATACGGGAAGCCGGCCGGGAGACCAAGGACGGCTATCCGTCACCCACCAATCCCAAGATGAAGATGTCTATAAAGTACCCAGCTTGCGCAATATTACCCATACGGCGCCCTATTTTCACGATGGCTCCGTCGATCAATTGGAAGAAGCCGTCCGGGTGATGGCTCAACTCCAATTGGGACGAGAATTGACGGACGAACAAGTAGAGGACATTGTCGCTTTTTTGGAGGTGTCGAGTGATTGGTCGGAGGAGGCTTACCGAAATTTGGGCAGAACCATGGAGAAATCAAAGCCCAAAACTACTCAATACTAAAAAAATATAGCGGAATGCTAATTGAACCTAGGAGAATCCAAAACTTATCCCTACATTAACACCCGTTTAGAACTTGATTCTCAATCCATTGTATGGCCCATGATCTAAAAAATATGGTTGTTTCATGCCTAAAAATCTTTCTGATTGTGGTGTGTGTGTCGGGCATGACCGGGCTTTGGGCTCAGCCGCTGCATCCTATTGTTTTAGAAGGCAATAGGAGTCTTCATCGTATGGAAGTGGATTCATCGGTGGGTATTTATTTGGATTCGGTGGGCGATATTTCGTGGGAGGATGTCTCAGATGATGCGTATCGACCGGTAGTCGATGTCTTGCCCGACATCAAGTCCGGTCGGCTCAAAGATTATATTTTTTGTTTTAAGACGACCCTAGAGAATCGTAGTCAGGATACTTTACATCTTTTCTTTGAAGTGCCCAATGCGGAGATGATTGTAATCAAAGTAGGGGATGAAGAGACTAAGTATGGAGGAGAATTGTCTAAACCGAGTAGAAGAGATGAGCGTTTTATGTCTCAATCCTTCAAAGTGGAGGTGGCTCCCGGAGAGCTCCTTCCCATCCGGGGGAAGATGGAATATGCTTCTGTTCGATTTAACCCGGCTGAAAAACATTTTTATGTACAGGATGAAGTTCAAGCCAGAAGTGGTTTTTTTAGTCGTCCGATGCAAACTATAGAATATAAATTCATCTTGCATTCTACCGGTTTTTTATTTTCAATCGGTTTTGTGTTGATTTTTATGCTGCTGCATTATGTGCAGACCCGGGATAAGTTGTATTTGACTTATTCGGTGTATTTGGGGTCTGTCTTGCTTTATTCGATGATTGATTTTGAGGGGATGTCGTCTGTGGATATGCCTATTTATGGTCGCTTTAACCGGCTGTACGTGTTGCGGCATCCGTTGGGTTTGTTGATAAATGTGGCCTATTTTTATTTTGTGAATGAATTTTTGGACTTGGAGCATAAGATGCCGAAGTTGCATAAGGTGTTTACGTATTTGATTTATTTTTTATATTTTAATGTGGTGTTAGGGATTCTTTTGGGGCCGGTATTGCACCGGTATAGTTTGGAGCTTAGTTTGTATTATTTTATCCGGTTTTTGTGGTTTATACCGGCGGTTGTTTTTTTGATTGTTATTTGGCGCAAGCAACTAAAATATGGGAAGATTGTATTGGTTGGGACAGCGGTATTATTGGTTGGGTCGTTGGTGAGCTTGGTGATGACGATGTTGGTTGGTGAATATACGAGTTTTTGGGACTTGCCGATTGTCTATACCCAATATGCTATTTTAATAGAAATTGCGTTTTTCTCATTAGGGGTCGGCCGGAAGATTCGAGATGGAGAACAAGAGCGGATGACGGCAAAAGAGGAGCTGATTCATCGGCTGAAAGAAAATGCAGAATTGCAGGATCAAGTCAACCATCAATTGCAAGAGCGGGTTCAGATGCAGGCTTCCCTTGCGGAAAAAAGAGCTTTGGAATTGGAAAAGGAAAAGGCCGTGTCGCAATCCGTTCACTTAGAAAAGCAATTGGCGGAGATGGAATTATGGGCTCTGCGTTCACAAATGAATCCGCATTTTATCTTTAACAGCTTGAATTCGATCAAGAGCTATATATTGAGAAGTGGCCCCTTGGAGGCTTCGGAGTATTTGACTAATTTTTCCAATTTGATACGATCGATACTCCAAAATTCAAAAAATGCCGAAATTAGCCTAAAGGAAGAGATAGATACCTTGCTTTTATATGTCAAATTGGAGCAGATGCGTTTTCCGGAGAAGTTTCAGTTTGCTTTTTTCCAAAAAAGTGCAGTATCTTTAGAGAGCGTAATGGTACCGCCCCTAATCTTGCAGCCTTACGTCGAAAATGCCATCTGGCATGGCTTGCTGCATCTAGAAAATCAGGGCATTCTAAAGATAGAAGTGAGAGAATCAACCCGCGGATGCTTGAAGATAATCATTGAAGATAACGGAATCGGCCGAAAAAGGGCAGAAGAACTAAAGGCGCATTCACCCAAAAAATACAAGTCAATGGGTATGGGTATTACGAAAAGTCGAATCGAACTACATAACAAAATCAATGCTAAAGGCATTAGGGTCAAAGTGTTTGATATAAATGCCGGAAAAGATACCGGTACACGAGTCGAAATAACCGTTTTATGTCCCCAAAAAACTAAAAATGATGAGAGCCATTCTAATTGATGATGAGGTCAATGCTCTGGAAACACTAGAGATAGAACTCAATGCCTATTGCCCCGAAGTAGAAATTATCGCCAAATGCGAAGATGCCAAATCCGGGCTGAAAGCCATTAAAAAACATAATCCGGATATCATCTTTTTGGATATCGAAATGCCGTGGATGTCAGGGTTTGAATTATTGGAAGCGTTGGGAAACTTCTCGCTGGACGTGGTCTTTGTTACGGCTTATAGCGAATTTGCCATCAAAGCGTTTGAAGTCAATGCCGTTGATTATTTGCTCAAACCCATTTCCAAACCTAAACTCATTGATGCCATCCGGAAAGCCAAAGATCGTCATCCGGTGACAGATGAAGTCCTAAAAAATATCATCTCTACCTTAGATGCGGAACGGACAGTTAGAAAACCATTGCCACATATTGCCTTGCCCACGCCGGAAGGGCTGGAGTTTGTTCGAATCGATGATATTATTTATGCCAGTGCAGATAGTAATTATTCCAACATTCATCTCAAAGATGGGAATACGATTTTGTTGGCCAAGACCTTAAAGCAGGTAGAAGCCTTGGTTGAAGGGCGTAATTTTTTGCGCATCCATCAATCTTTCTTAGTCAATTTGGCTTATATCAAGAAGTATATTAAAGGTCAAGGGGGTACTTTGGTGATGGAAGGTGGTTCTTCCTTGCCGGTCTCTAGGTCTTGCAAAGAGCGTCTGATGGCGTTAATTCGGTAAAAATTACCAAATACTAAATGAAGCCAACCGATTACTAAGTATCTGTTTGTAAATTGGTTGTTTAGGCTTACTTTTGTCATGAGAATTGGTTATAACTCCTTCAGCTTTATACCATTTTCACGTTTGACTATTTTCCTATGAGCATTGTTTAGTGCATTGAAAGTAAAGACTTTTGATGTTTAGAATTTATTCCTTCTCCATAAAACCAAGTGTAGCATTCGCTACGAGCACCAAGTTAACCCACTTGGTGCTTTTTTTTGGGGTGTTGGTAATTATTTCTGATTCTTTGACAAATCCCGTAACAGACCGAGTTGATAGTAAATTCTAATTAACTAAGATTGCGTCTGCTTTAGCTTTTACCGTCTGCTTTAGCTTTTACCGTCTGCTTTAGCTGACGGATAAAAACTAAGTGGGAAGCCGGCTTTAGCCGCATTTTTTGGTATTTTCTTGGCAAGTCAATGGGGCTAAAGCTCCTTAGAGTTTTGCTTCTGGCCCCGGCAAAGTAAAGTAAAACCAATGGCAAAGCAATGAAAATCTATCTGATTATATATTGATTTTTTTCATTATGACTTGTGTTTGTACGGTAGCTTTTTCAATGGCAACCGAATGGTAACAGAATAAAATTTTGTTCCTTTCTTTAATTCTTGGCGAAGTAACCCAATATAAAAGTACAAGCGGTTTGCGTAACTCTAGGAAGCCCCCAACCAAAAGATGCTTTATTGCTGTCAGTAATAGTAGAACCGGGTTATTCATCAAAAAAAACAACCAATGAAATATCTTGTAAGCTTTCTATTTTTAGCAATATTTACATATAGTTGCACGCCTGATGAGATTGAAGAAGTGAACACCACTTTTTACTCGACTTCCTTTGAAAATGCGATTGATACAGCTAATTGGCAAGGTGCGTGCTGGATTAGTTTTTCTGATGATGTACCGGATGGTGGGGGAAATAGATCTGTCTCGATATCATGTGGGTGCATCGGTCTATATGCCAACTTTCTTACGGAACCTACGAAAAACGACGGGTTATATACTATTTCATGTCAAGGAAAAGGTTTGGGAATAGGTGGTTTTATCGCATTAAAGTATAATGAAAAGGAAATTGGCATTGGATTATCCGGACAAGATACCATTTGGCAATACCATCAGTCTCCAGATACACTTTTCTGTCCGGCCGGAGAACAGATGGAAGTCTATCTATCTGCCGGTGGTTTGATGGATGGTACCATCAAAGTGGATTTATTGGAAATAACAAAGGTGGATTGAACTATAATCAGGTCGTTTATAAGCAAAAACCAACTAACACGAGTAAGCAGCGTCCGGTTAATCCAGCCAAATAAATTTGGCTCTACCAAGCCTTCCTAGTCATCAGCCCCATCATCCCGGTACCAATCCGCATAAAAGATATAGTTATCGGCTATTCGTTGGACGGTATCACGGAAGGTATCCACACTTAGGGATTTTACTTTTTTGGCCGGGACGCCGGCATAGATGCTGCCGGACTCCAAGACCGAATTTTCCAAAACAACCGCTCCGGCCGCAATCAATACATTGTCCCCGACGACCGCATGATCCATCACAATCGCACCCATCCCAACCAACACATTATTGCCTATCGTACATCCGTGTACAATGGCGCGATGACCAATTGAGACATTATTACCGATGGTCGTAGGCGCCTTCTTGTAGGTACAATGCACGATGGCTCCATCTTGAATATTGACCTTGTCGCCCATCTTAATCCAATGCACATCCCCGCGGACAACGGCCTGAAACCAAACACTGCAATCATCCCCCATCTCGACATCCCCGATGACGGTGGCATTTTCCGAAAGGTAGATATTTTTTCCAAAAACAGGCTTTTTGCCATTGACTGCTTTGATTAAGGGCATCATTTCTTACTTTTGGGGGGCGATGGCTACCGGTTGAACGGTGTAGCCCGCTTTACGCAATAAATTAATCACCCCATAACTGGCGCCTAAATGCCCCGCTCCTACCGCAAAAAATCGGGGGCCTTCTTTCATCTTTTTTTCCATGACGGGTATCCAGTTGCGATTGCGGCCGACCAGCAAAAACTCCGTAAAATCCCCTTCACTCATCTCCCCTATCATCTCCGCCATGGCATTAATATCACGGCTTTTATACATCGTTGCCATACCATCGACGCTTTCCAGCCCCGTCGTATCACGCAGTGCTTGCACCAACATATCCGCCTGTTGGGTCAATGGAATGCTATCAAACATAGACATCTGATACATCGCTGTTTCCAAGCCGCTGATGGGTTTATTCTTCGCTTTCGCAATGTCCATTATTTTCATTTCGTAAGACACCATTTCTGTTGCACCTACACTATCTTGTGGATTTTCCAACAACATGGACACAAACATAGGCTTCATCTTATCCGCCAAAAACATCGGCATGCCTGTTTCCTTAAATTTATCTACGACCAATTGATAATCCGCTTCGGACAGTAAGTCTTTCAGCGTTTTGTCCTGCATCATCATTTTTGGCGCAAGCGCTAACATGGTCAAAGGATTCATCTCTTTTTCTAAATCAATTTCAAAAACGATTTCTCTACTGTCGTCAATAGCCGCTTGCGTCTCCTTATCCAAGAAAAAAGAATCCTTGTCAATCAAATGAATGGTACCAAATAAGTAAGACGGCGCATCCAGTCCGTTGCCCGAAATCTTCCACAACAAGGCTTTCGCTAAAGGCTTAAATGGATGATTATCAGCAGATTGTACGGTCTCTGTAGCCGTTGCAGTCTGTGCCCTTGCGGAAAAAAAAGCTAAGAAGGTCAGCGCAATAAAAAGGAATATTTTTTTCATCTGTTTGGTTTAGGTGGTTGAGAGAGTTGAAGGAGTTGAAAAAGTTAATTCGCTTCGCTAGTTGATTCGCTCGCAAGCTTCGCTAGTTGAAAAAGTTGAGACGTTCGCCTTCGGCTCTCTGGTTGAGACTCGTCCCGATTACTATCGTGGATTCGGACTTCGTAGTTGAGTGCTTCACCGGTAGAGACGATTTGGGTTTTTGCTTGGGTTTTTACTTTGCTATTTGCGTTCTTTGTGGGGCAAAATTCATTCGCCCCTGTATTTTTCCATACGACCATCACCGTATTAAAGTGACTTGGCCAACTTGGTTTTGTTCTTCGCCGTGGCAGACAAATTGCACTCGATAAAGGAATACCCCCGGATTTACATCTTCACCACCGAACGTCCCATCCCAACGTTCGGTCGGGTCTGTCGTGTGAAATACTCGGTTGCCCCACCGATCAAAAATTTCTAACACCTTAAACTCATCAATAACCACTAACGGTGTATCAAAGGAAAAAGTCGGGTTTAAGCCCCCGGGAGTAAAGGCCGTTGGGAATAATAATTTAGTGCAATCCACGGCATTTGGATCCACTACGGTAATGGTTACTTGGTCTGAAGCAATACATTGACCGGAATTAACCTGATATTCGTAGGTAGTTGTTTGGGTCGGTGTGACGATTGGATTCGGGATTTTGCCGTCCACCATTTCATCGTCGGGAAGCCATTGGTAAGAAATTCCGCAAGGAGAATTGGAATACAACTGAACAGACTCCCCTAAATAAACAATCGTATCCCGATTCACTATTTTGTCCGGGGATAGATACAACTCCTTGATGCGATTGGCATTTAGTGCCCGGTTATACACTCTAAACTCATCAATCAAACCCCTATAATGCGTATCCGTCAATCCCAAGCAAGGCCCGCCGGAAATATTTAAAGTCGAATTATTTTTCATATTGATGCGTGTTGGAGTCGTCCGCGTGCCCATTAACTCCGCATTGTAATATAAACGCACCTTAGTCCCCTCCCGCACCAAGGCGACATGATGCCAGCAGTTGGTTCGATCGATTTTAATTTTGAAATCTGCTCGCTTGGCACTGTCTTGCACCATCTCCACCAACAATTCGCCGGAATTAGACTTGTACCGAATAGACAGCCCCGGCGCCAGAGTACAATTGCTTTTTTTGGTCAAAATATCCATCAATCCGGACTTAGAATACGGCTTAAAGTAAAAACTCAAGGTAAAATCCGTCGTACTAAATTGATTATTGACAGTCCCTAAGAAAACCAATTCATCTCCAATCCCATTGAAGTATAAGGCATCTCCTTCGACGCCACACTCGCAGGTTATCGCCGCCTGATCCGGCAAAAACTTAGCTTCATGCTGGGCGGAAGGGGATTCATCCGTGGTCTGACAACCATCAAAAGGGAAATACCCGACTAGGTTTTGATTAACCTGAGAGACCCCCAAAAAAGGAATAACCAAAAGAAAAAGGATCGAAAAAAAACTTAACCTATTGAAACTCATAGATTTATACATATTTTTTGAAGTAAAAAAAGATTCTTACGCTCCAAAACAAGAGCAAGAATCTAACCAAACTATCCGCCAACAAACAGAAAAACGTATCGCCCGAAGCAATTTATGAAGGCTTCTTTCGCAAATAGTAATCTGTCCATTTAACCGGACACAAAGAGAACGACCCACAAATATAGATATTGTAGATAGTTGGTAACTATTCAGCAGCCGTAAAACCCAAATAATGGTGCTAATTGGCCTATTTAAAAAGGTCTCCCAAGCCACTCATGCCCCCGGGCAAAATATCGTTGATGGATTTTTGCATTTCGCCTGCTTCTCTGATAGCGGCTTCTTCCAATGTCCGATTGATGGCTTCTAAGACCATATCTTCCACTTCTTCCTTGTCAGAAAGGTTCACTTTTTCGGGATTAATCTGGATGTTTAGGATTTCCCGGGCTGCATTAGCGGTGACGATAATGGCTCCGTCCGAAAAATCATAGTCAAAGACCATTTCTTTCAGTTTTTCCCTTAAAGCATCTTGTTTTTTCTCAAAGTCTCCTAGTAGATTGCCAAACATGTTTTTGTTTTTTTTTGCAAAGATATGAATTTTTTGGGGGTTCATTTTGCTTGGGCGTTCAACTTGTGCTTCGCACGTTCAATTTGCCCTTCGGGCGTTCAATGCCTTCGGCGTTCAAGGGGGAAAAGTTCTTGGCTGCCTTCCTTTCACCTTTAACCCTTCACCTTTGACCTTTAGTTCAATTTGTGCTTCGCACGTTCAATTTGCCCTT
>JALVCY010000207.1 GCA_027009605.1 Saprospiraceae bacterium | reverse complement strand
GGCAAACGAATTCTCAGTAATGAATAAGGCAAAGGTGACAAGTAAAAGAGATGTGAAAAATTTCATCTTTTCAGTTTTTGTTTTTAATTAAAATAACCGGGGGATGAAATTTGGGAAGCGAAAGGGTAGTGGGTGTGATAATGAAGCTGCAAGAACTATGCCAAATGTGGTTATAACAATGAAAATGCTTTTTTTTTGCA
Source organism: Saprospiraceae bacterium (assembly GCA_027009605.1). Lineage (GTDB taxonomy): Bacteria > Bacteroidota > Bacteroidia > Chitinophagales > Saprospiraceae > HyVt-613. Next base: position 3,921 of record JALVCY010000207.1, on the reverse strand, counting down.
ACCGAGTATTGTAATGAAAATACCGTGCCAAAAATATATCGATTGTTTTTGCTTATTATATGGTACTTTATCCTGTTGAAGTTGAACATCGTCTTTTTTGGCTTTTGCCATGTCTGTTTGTAGGGATGTATGGCCATAGGCTTCTACAATTACTGTCTGCTTTAGCTTTTACCGTCTGACTACATACTGTATTTTTTTTCATACAACTCGTGTTTGTATGGTAGCCTTTTTCAAATCCCGATAATTATTGGGAGTATGGTAACAAAATAAAGTTTTGCTCATTCCTTCGACTATTAACAATAGGTACTTTTAGGGTAACTATTTAGCCACCCGCTAATTTTTGCTAGAAAATGTCCTTTTTGCGCCTTTTTTTGCTAAAATTTTCTCACGTAGCCCAGCTACGCTTCAAAAATTGTAGCTTCAACATCCACAAAAATGCCTATTTTCTATCTAAAAATTGGGGCACCTAAACAGTTACCTTTTAGGAGTGAACTCAACGGTATAAGGGTCAGAGCGGAATCCGTCTTAAGATAATTGTGACATAACAAGTTACTTTTAGGTGTACCTATCCGCTTAAAAGTCCTGTTAAATTAAGAAACCAAGCTCTCCATATTGTCGGGTGTCCACCCCAAATAAGTACCACATAAAGAAGTAAGGAGTATCAAGTCTAATTAGATGTTTTTCAATATGATAGGCGTAATTACTTAGAAAAATGAAGAAAACGAAAGGAAAGCAATAATGCGGAATAAAAAATATATATCTACAGGTCAAAAATCTTTGGTTTTTTCTTGTTATGTCTGTGACATTTCAGTACATTTGTACCGAAATGTGAGCAAGCGTTTTGAAAATCTTAGGAAACGGGTTGTTTTTTTGAAGCAATAGAGAGTTCTTTGTTGAGTTCTCTACTGTTTTAGAAGAGGATTGGCTCACGATTTTTTTTTTAAAACAAAAACAAATTGAAAAATGGAAAATTTGTCTAACTTAACAGATGCACTCAGCGTCCGGTTTGGTAATTTACTTCCGGGGGTTTTAGGCGCTTTAGTCGTCTTGATTTTGGGCTTTATTATTGCCGGGCTTGTGCGGCGCTTAGTCCTACGTTTGATGCAAAGGACGAGTATTGATGAGAAATTGGCTAACAAACTACACACAAGCTTTCGGATTGATAAGTTTGTCGCCAAGCTGTTTTACTACTTGATGGTCATTTTTACCTTACTTGTGGTGCTTAATTTATTAGGAGCAGATAGCGTATTGGAGCCTTTGAAAATTATGCTTAATCAATTTACGGGTTATTTGCCTAATATTCTAGGAGCCGGTATTATCGGTTTTGCCGGCTATATGATTGCGTCTATCGTTGCCGAAATGACAGGATTTTTGTCTGAACGATTGGAAGGTTTTGGAGAGAGAATGGGTTTCACTGCAGGCTCTATTAACTTATCAAAACTTTTAAAGCAGATTGTATTTATCATTATATTTATTCCCATCCTAATTTTGGCCTTGGATACTTTGAAAATGGAGGCCATTTCCAAGCCTGCCACAGAGATGCTAAGTACCTTGATGAATGCCATTCCAAAAATCATAGCTGCAGTTGTTCTATTGGGTGTTTTTTACATCGTGGGAAAGTATGTGGTTACGATTGTTACTGATTTGTTGCGCAACTTAGGCGTGGATACTTACGCCAATAATATGGGACTTCAATCTGTCTTAGGAAATGCTAGCTTGTCCGGATTAATAGGTAAGTTAGCTATGTTTTTTATCATGTTTACAGGAATCATTGCGGCAGCAGATAAGCTGGGATTGGGTCAAGTAGAAGGTATTTTGAATGATATCTTTCATATTGCCGGGCGTATCTTCTTTGGTTTAATCATTTTGGTAGGTGGTTTGGCGATTTCCAGAGTGGCTACGCGCATGCTTGAACAATCACAAAATAATGGTATTTTTGTACCAATCGCCAAGTTTGCTATCATGGGTATTTTCTTGGCTTTTGCACTGCATACCATGGGGATAGCGGAAAGTATAGTTAATCTTGCTTTTGGGTTGACATTAGGTGCGATTGCTGTTGCTTTTGCCTTGTCCTTTGGTTTGGGCGGTCGAGAAGCAGCCGGCAAGCAAATGGAAGAATTCTTTAATAATTTACGTAAGAAGTAGCGATTATAGTTGGGTGAAATTGGTTTGCATACAAGCTATGGTTTCGACATTAGTCAGATGTAGATGTATGGCAAACCAATTTGCTCGACGTATTTCGTTTTTTACGTAAGTAGAGGCATTACTCATAGACTTTTTTCTATGTTGATTCGCTTGCGCAAAAAAATGTCCTAATATTCACCATAGACTTAATTGGTCTGTCAGGCTATAGAGCATGTCGTGTCTAGCCTGTGCTCAACCTGCCTTCCTAGCCGCACATTTGGCTATAACGTCGGTGGTGCAGCCCATTCGTTCTATGCAAACAAACCCATAAAAACACCAGATATGTTGTCTAAATACTTTGACAATACCAAGGATAAGGAGGATTTTGGTATTGCAGTAGTTGTAATCATCCTTGCGGGAATATTAATTGGATATTTTTCTTTGTTCTCTGACAAAGGGAAGGGGGCAAAAGAAGCCTCTAATTACGCCCGGCAAAATAGTCCCATTGATACGCTACAAATGGACGGTAAGACTTATGTCGCAGTCTCGCCGGAGGAAGTATCTACTCCGAAAAACCATCGTCAAAAGGAAGAAAATTTGGACGATAATGAATTTGACGTGTCGGATACCACTAAGCAAGTTTCAACCAATGAATTATCCGAAAATACTGAGGCCAGAGCCGAAGAAGAGCCGGCCGATACGGGAATGGATGATGATGATGTGGGGATGACTGAAGAAGTGCCTGACTTGTTGGATTCGATTATTGCGGATGAAAAAATTATTGAGGATGTTGATTTGGCGGATGAGGAAGCTGATTCTCAAGATATTAAGAATAATCAGGTGGTAGATGAAGCTACCAGCCCACTAGATGCCGAAAAGCGGAATCCTGTGGCAGAAGGTGAAGTGAAAGATCAAGAAGCAGCTACACCTAAAAAGCAGGAAACGAAGAAGCCGGTTCAGCGTAAGCGTCAAGCAAGAAAAAAATACGATTGTATCATCGTTATCGGAGCTTATGGTAACCAAAGCAGCATAAAGAAACTTATAGGCAGATTGGATCGCGATGGATATGCCATCTTTAAAGTCCCTTACAAAGGATTGGTTCGTGTTGGGGTGTATGAGGCGTGCGCTAAGTCCAAATCTACATTGGCTAAGATTCGGAGTAAGTATGCTGATGATGCTTTTTTGATGCATGCGGGTAAGTAGGGGAGTGGTAACCCTATTGTATTTTTTTTTTGTAACTATTTTGGTAGGACTGTTTTGGTCAAAAAATGCCCTTTTTGCGCCTTCTCACGTAGGGACGCACGGCCGTGCGTCCCTACGTCAACATGCTCATCGGACGCAATATATGGTTGCCTTCTGATAACGTCGGTTAAAACCTTGCTTTTTGTTCTAAAAACGGCATGACTTGACGAGGACAGTGGTTATCCTTTATTCAGACCGCCCAATGAGTCATTAAATAATATAATAAAAGCAAAAGAGATATAAGATGTGAAAAAGCCCAAATAATGATTAGTAAATAAATTGGGAGTTTTAGGATTTTTAAAAATAGAACCCATTTTTCTTCTACAAAAAAGATTAACAGTTCTAAAATCGAAGCATAGAAAATCATAATACCATAAATTAAAAAGAGCAACCCTGTAAACATAGTGTCTGTATTTCTCCGAATATTGAAAGAGTAAATCAAGTAATCAATAATCGTAATAAATACAAGAATGCCAATCAACCACAGGTTTCCCCCATTTTTTTTCGTTTCAATTTTTTTTCTAGTTTTTTTTACTGAATTCGGATGTTTAATTC
>JALVCY010000206.1 GCA_027009605.1 Saprospiraceae bacterium | reverse complement strand
AACTTAGGATTGACTACCCCCTTAGATGGCTTCTAAATATTAGGCATAGCGAGTCCCGTTGGAATTTGCAACGTAGAGTAAGGCGAAATTTGAAGCCTGCTTAGGATAAGCTTGTTTTGGGGTGAGCCCCTTCAAATTTGGTCTTAATCAAGGCAGCCAAATGGAGGCGGGGCAGGCTATGTCGGTATGGCGTTCATCCTGATGACTACTAAAGTTTGATTTTCGTGATATATTTTCCCAAATCGAAAATTGCTGCCAAAAGTTGAATAACCCAAATCCGATAAACCGGAATACCAAACTAGGAAGCCTACTGGCGTCGAAGAGAATTGTAGTCCAAATAATAAAGGACTTTTAAGGTAACCGAATGATTCCCCTCCTCCTTGAAAGTATTGGAAAAGGTCTGTCCAAAATGGGACAAATCATCGGTATTAGTCCCCGCATTAGACTTCCAAGTCAAATACAAGTCACTTCCCGGACTAAAATGCCACCGATAAATAAAGTCAATGTTAAAGGCATTGAACGTCTGATTATGCAGCGGCTTCCCATCTTCATCTTTACCGAGATAGGGCGTTGACTCTAAGCTGCCGTCCAGCTTTAAGCGATGGTAGCCAACAGTATTTAATTGAGTCCAATAATCTCTAGCATAAAATGAAAAGGTCATTTTGGTATTTAGCTTAAAGCTCACAGACCAACTAGGGGCAAATGTCTTTCTATTTCTTAAACCCAAAAGAATATCATCTGCAGCTAAAGACTCATATCCTAAGGATTGTGCTTGTGCATAAATAAACCCATCAAAATGATTCACCCAATTATAATTACCACTAACGGATGTGGATAACTTGTCGGAAATTCGATATCGTACATCTAAACGGACATTTCCTCCGTTTTCATCTTTGTGTTCTCGCCTTGACCGGCTAGTCTGGGCATGTATGGCCAATTTTTTATTTTGGTTCGTACTAAAGTAGTACCAAAAATTAAATACTCTTGACGTTGCATAAAATCGTCCTTCCCGCCTAGGCTCATAATAATCTCTTCCACGAATAGGCCTGAAAAATATTCCAAACCCCTGATAGAAAAGTTTTTTAGTAGTCATATTAAAATTAAAATTACTCCAAAGCTCTGTCAATTGATTTGGCTTATAACGTCGCTCATATCCACTATTAAAATACATTGAATAATTCCGCAAATACTTGGTGGGCTTGTTTTGGCGAAAGCTGGCACCAACAGAGAGTTCCCTTGTATTATTTCCTTGTTGGTATCCAAAATCTCTTTGGTCATAATTATTGCTAACTTCTTCATATTCAACCCAATAGTTCACTTTTCCTGTTCGTTTACCGGTATTTATATCCAATTTATGCCCTACCTTATTAGGGGCATCACTGCGTAAGATTTGACTTACAGCTGCCGTCCCGCCAACGCCCCACTTTCTAGACTTTGTATTCAAATCAAAATCCAGGCCGGTCACATTCGCATCGGCCGTCGCACCTTCCCGAAAGACATTGGAATTAATAATAGCAATAGAAGAATTATTTTTTAATTGCTGGTCTAAAACCATTACATTATAGTTCGTCAACGGATTTGTTAGTATTTTTTCTCCGCTCTCAGTCTCAGCAAAAGTTCTGGCTTCTACAGCATTCAAAAAACCGAGTCCAAGTTTTTTGTCTGTCCTTCCGGAAATTTTGGTTGCATTGATTAATTGACTCCTATCCGGATTTTTGGCTAATGACTGTCCACTCAACACAGCATCCCAATAATTAAAAGGCTGCCCCCCAATCCGTCGAGTATAAATAATATTCGCCTTATCAAACAATTCTGTTCCTTCCGTAAAAAAGGGTCTGCGTTCAGAATAATAGGTCTCAAAAGGAGAAATATTCAAGACGGCTTCATCTGACCGTGTCTGTGAAAAGTCAGGAATTATGGTCATATCTAAAGTAAAAGCATTACTGAGCCCTAGTTTTACATCTCCACCACCTCCATAGGAATAAGAAGTTCCATTCTTAGAAGTCCGAATACCGGCAGTCAAAAAAGGTGTTGCCGAAAGGCGAATCGGCGCATCAATCCCTTGAACCCCCACCATCAATCCTGCTTGATTTACAAAGCCATTGGCATCCGGATCAATAGGATTCCAACTGGACTTTTCCTGAAGTCTTTGTATTCTTCTAAAGAAATTAATCCCCCAAGTCTGAACATCTTTCGACGGAAACCGAATCGCAGAATAAGGTATTTCAATCTCCACGCTCCAACTGTCCTCATTTATTTTTACAGCACTGTCCCAAACGGCGTCCCAACTATCATCTTCTCCGTTCTGATTTAATTTGGCATCAAATTGCGTCCCCGCAGCAGATACGATGAACTCTGTCCCTTCGATTTCACTCAAAAAAGGATCAAAGAAGAAGCCGAAAAAGTCTGCATTCCCAATCCCATCCCGTTCACTTAATTCTTTTCGGATATCGGACGATTGATCATAGTTTTTAGCCAATATATACACGGCCTTATTGCTATACAAAACTCTTACTTCCGTCGGTGATGTAGCGGGCTTCCCCACATCACCATCCCACTGAGTAAACCCGGTAAGTACCGTCGCTTTAGACCATGCCGGCTCATCCCCCACACCATCCACATGAATCGGGGCATGAATCTTTACGGCGTCAAATTCTTTATGTACGGGCTGAGCCTTTTCCTGAGCTTGCGCAAAAAATGTGCACCATAGCCAAACGGCCAATAGATAGAAAAATCTTGATTTCATAGAGTCTAAGGGTTCAATTATTACAAGGACAAGTTAAATAAAGATTGGTTGCGTGGGGACGCACGATCTTGCGTCCCCACGGATTCAGCTACCGTACAAACACAAGTCATAATGAAAAAATCAATATGCAGTCAGGTAGATTTTCATTGCTTTGCCGTTGGTTTTACTTTGCTGTCTGGTTTTACTTTACCGTTGGTTTTAACCAACGGGCAGGAAGCAAGTCTATTAGGGGCTTTAGCCCCATTGACTTGGTAGCAGCCAAATTTATTTGGCTGAATTAAGCTTGCTCTCCATCTCCCGAATGAATTCGGAAGTACCGGCAAGATTCAGCCCCAAGCTTTGAGCTTGCTTTACCATTAGTTTTACTTTACCATTAGTTTTATTTTACCGTTGGTTTTAACCAACGGGCAGGAAGCAAGTCTATTAGGGGCTTTAGCCCCATTGACTTGGTAGCAGCCAAATTTATTTGGCTGAATTAAGCTTGCTCTCCATCTCCCGAATGAATTCGGAAGTACCGGCAAGATTCAGCCCCAAGCTTTGAGCTTGCTTTACCATTAGTTTTACTTTACCATTAGTTTTATTTTACCGTTGGTTTTAGCCAACGGACAAGAAGCAAAACTCTTAGGGGCTTTAGCCCCATTGACTTGGTAGCAGCCAAATTTATTTGGCTGAATTAAGCTTGCTCTCCATCTCCCGAATGAATTCGGAAGTACCGGCAAGATTCAGCCCCAAGCTTTGAGCTTGCTTTACCATTAGTTTTACTTTACCATTAGTTTTATTTTACCGTTGGTTTTAACCAACGGACAAGAAGCAAAACTCTTAGGGGCTTTAGCCCCATTGACTTGGTAGCAGCCAAATTTATTTGGCTGAATTAAGCTTGCTCTCCATCTCCCGAATGAATTCGGAAGTACCGGCAAGATTCAGCCCCAAGCTTGGGGCTTGCTTTACCGTTGGTTTTACTTTGCCGTTGGTTTTACTTTACCGTTGGTTTTAACCAACGGACACAGGAAGCAAGTCTATTAGGGGCTTTAGCCCCATTTGGTTACCCCCAAAAATAAAAAAATGCGGCTAAAGCCGGCTTCCCACTTAGTTTTGATCCGTCAGCTAAAGCAGACGGTAAAAGCTAAAAAAGACGATGTTTAACTTCAACGGAATAAACAAAGCGGAAGCGGGGACAGCCTCCTACTGCGCCCGAACGAAAATATATAAATTTATTTGTAACTGTTTAGACACCCACTATTTTGGTCAAAAAATGCCCTTTTTGCGCCTGTTTTTGCTAAAATTTTCTCACGTAGGGACGCACGGCCGTGCGTCCCTACGTCAACATCCACAAAAATGGCTATTTTTTGCCTTAAAATAGGAGCACCTAAACAGTTACATTT
>JALVCY010000205.1 GCA_027009605.1 Saprospiraceae bacterium | reverse complement strand
GAACATTCTTATTTACGAAGGTGTCGCACTTAGGACACCGAAAAGACAGATGTAGTAGTTTGCTCTTGTCTCCACAAAATTTTGGCTGGGATGACTTTCAGAGCAGATTCGGGCGCAGTCGGGTTTTGTTCCTTACTTTTCGATAAATACCACAGTAACTTGACTTGAACAATTAGCCCCTACTTGACTTTAGCCGTATTTTTTTTATTTTTATTTGTTCAGTCAATGGGGCTAAAGCCCCTTTGGGGTTTGCTTCCAGTCCGTTGGTTAAAACCAACGGTAAAGTAAAACCAACGGTAAAACAGGCGCAAACTTGGATTCCGGGTATCTCTTTAATTTCATTTTCTTTGCTTTTACCGTCTGCTTTAGCTTTTACCGTCTGCTTTAGCTGACGGATCAAAACTAAGTAGGAAGCCGGCTTTAGCCGCATTTTTTCTATTTTTGTTTAGTCAATCAATGGGGCTAAAGCCCCTTTTGAGTTTGCTTCTAGTCCGTTGATTAAAACCAACGGTAAAGTAAAACCAACGGTAAATTAAAACCAACGGTAAATTAAAACCAACGACAAAATAAACAAAAGTCGCCAATAGCTTGAAGGGGCGTATGGCCATACACACCTGCATAAAAACCAAGCTATAAGCCGGCTTTAGCCGCTTTTTTTCCAGAAACTTACGCTCAATACAAATTATCGAAAAGGATTAAACGGGGACAAACTCCGACTGCGCCCAGCAGATTCAAAATTGACGCCCCTTGGTTTTTGCTTTCACCTTTGCCCCTACCTTAGACCTTTCACCCGATCCAAGTAGGGTTTGCCCAATTCCGGTTTTCCTAAGTCGCGATAAGCAGTCCCGATATATTTGAGCAGGGTTTGGTTATTGGGGTCATATTGTAAGCCCTTTTTAAATTGTTCGATGGCTTGCGCAAAACGTTTGGTACTTCCGTAAACGGCGCCTAAATTTCGGTAAGCATCTACAAAACGGGGATTATATTTTAGCGCAAGCTTATAGACCTTCTCGGCATTTTGGACATCTCCTTTTTGAAAATAGATGATGCCCATATTGTTATAGACAGTAGCGTTGTTGGCGTTGTATTTGATTGCCAGATGATAGGCTTCCATCGCCTTATCGAAGTCTTTGAGCTTGAAATAGTACAAGCCTTTTAGCCCGTATGCATCCGCATATTTGGGATAGATGGAGATGGCTTTCTCGAAAAAGCTCAAGGCTTTGCGGTATTGATTCAGCTGTTGTTGCCCCTTCATTTGGTTTCCCTTTTTGCCTAATTCCATGCCATGATGGTAATTCAACTTCGCACTATTCGGAGACTTAACAACATCGGCAGCGTATAAAGTCCCGCTATCATACCAGTCTTTGTTGCGCTTAATCGTTTTTACCGTGTAAGCCAACAACAGCAAAAGCAGGCCGATAAAAACAGGATTACTTATTTGGGGCGTCAAAGGTTTTTTTAATTTTTGCGCCAGCCAATACAAGCCATATCCGGCCACCAACGCAAAACCTAAAGACGGAATATACAAAAATCGCTCTCCATAAGAAGAACCGATAGTCACCAACAAATTCGAATAAATAGAAAATGTAATCGCAAAAAACAAAATGCCATAAGCTAAAATATTGGGCTTCTCTGCTTTTTGAATAAATGCCCTAGCTACAAAATAACCTGCACCTAAAATTAATAATATCATAGACACGACAGCCACATTACCCAAGCCCATTACAGGTATCTGATTAAACCCCAAGTCAGACACCAACTCGGTAGGCAAAAACAGCACCTTGAGATACCTAAATACCATATAAAGTGCTGAGCCATAGTAACTTGTGCCTTCTGCTTGCGCAAAAAAATTATCCAGGATACTCACACCGGCCACATTCACGCCCCCACCAATAATACTCCGGCGAAGACCCAAAAATATCAGTGTAGGAATTAAATACAAAGCCACAGCGCCCATTTTTTTTCGCTGAGTATGACGAAAAAACCAAATAGTCAAGGGATAAATAGCCAGCCAAGTGATGGCGCTTTCCTTAGCAAAAAGCGAAAGTCCATAAAGTAATATTGAAAATACAACATGAAGCAGCTTGCCGGTATCCACATATTTCACAAGATAGAATAGCCCCGCCAACCCCAAAAAGAAGGCCATGATTTCGTCCCGGCTTTTGATATTGGCCACGACTTCCGTATGCACCGGATGAGCGACAAATATTAAACTCACCACCAGTGGCAACCAAGGATAATGATCTCCAAACAAACGAGCCAAAAACTGAAATAAAAGCCAACCGCTCCAAGCAAAAAACAAGATATTAATCAGGTGACCCCAAAAGGGTTGATCCGGCACCATCTGCCATTCGAGCGCAAACATCACCATCGTCAACGGACGGTACAAAGTGCCCTTGCTCATCCAATAGCCATAACGATAATTGGTTTTGAGCAGGGTCGGAATCCCTTTGACACCCTGTTTGACGACATAATTATCTTTGATAACGGAATAATCGTCCAAGCAGTAATCATTCGTCAAGGTATTCGCATAGAGCAAAAAACCTAACAGTGCCACGACAAGCCCCGGCCATTTTGGGGACTTGGGTTTTGTTTGGGTGACTTTAGATGTCTTTTTGGTGTGTTTTTTCTTCTTTGCCATCGGTCTATGTTAGAAACAGGCACTAAGATAGGAAATATTTTTTGATCAAGAAAGTTGATTCGCTGCGCTAGTTGAAGAAGTTGAGACGTTCGCCTTCGGCTCTCTGGTTGAGAACTTGTCCTACGGACTTCGTGGTTGAGACGCTGCGCTGGTTGAGACGAGTAGTGAGTAGTGAGTAGTGAGTGGTGAGTAGTGAGTGGTGAGTGGTGAGCTGAAATCTGCGAAAAATCAAATCAGCACAAAAAAAGACTTATTATCAAAGCACCACCAAATATTAAAAACAATGCCTATCTTTGCCCTTATTAATCAAAAATGAAATCTAAAATGAAAAACTTAACAGTAAAATTGAGTCTATTCGCCCTAGTTTTAATGGTGCTTGCTAGTTGTAAGCCAAAAATTGATGCGGATTTTGTCAATAGCGTGATGAACCTACAGTCCAAAATCAAAGAATCTGTCACCAGCCTAAAAGGGGAAACAGAGTCTATGACCAAGCTAAAAACCACTTTTGAGAGTCAAGCCAAAGAAATGGCTGCATCTAATCCTGAATTAGCCGGTAAAGCGTCCAGTATTTTGGGCACTATCACCAGTGTTTTAGGGGACAGAGCCGGATTATTGACCAACCTTTCCGGTCTTTCCGGAAAATTTGGCGATATGCTTGCCAAGTATAAGTCGGGCGGCATCAAGTTGAAAGATGCTAAAAGCCAATTTGACAGCTTGAAGACTACCTTTAATGACTATATCGGCAAATCCAGCGAAGGTTCGCAAAAATTTAATGATGCGAAAAAGGAGTTTATGGACTTGTATCAGCAATATAAAAGTGCTACGAAAAAATAATTTGGCGTAAGCCTTTATCGAAAAAAGCTGCTTGAAGTAATCAAGTGGCTTTTTTTTATGCCTTGGTTTAACTCCTTCTGGCGCAGGCATGAATCCTGTTTTTAAAGAAGCAGAGGCCGAAACCGGCGGTACAGGCTGCTTGCTTTGACTGCTTTAATCTCCACACCAATTTGATTTTGCCCAACAGTGTATAAGCCATACAAAACCGCCCCAACCACAAACCCCTGTAATATTTTCTCGATTTTTTACCCATTTTCAAAGATTCTGGCTATCTTTCGCACTCCATTTTGATTAAACTACTCAAAAAATTACCAATTGATGAAGCCAATACTTCTAATTATTGCCCTACTTCTTTTTGGCGCAAGCCACTCATCCTATGCACAAGAAGCGCCCAAAGGCTTGGACGCACGCATTAATGATGCGGTAAAACCGGCAACCAAAATTATCTCGGACATTGTGTTTTACCCCGTAACCATCGGGGGACACAAGACCGTGACCGGAGCTAGCCTCGACCCCGAAACTCACTTGCTATCTGTAGAATTGGACAATGGGGCGACCCAAATCATTGACCTTTCCAAAGAGAAAGGAGAAGGCAAAAACAGTCCGGATATCAGTCTGGATAAATCATCCAATGTGGTAAAATTGAGCGATGGTAGCTCTATCAACTTAAATGACTCCTTGGACACCCGTGTGCCCATCGTCTTATTTGTATTGATTTTGGGGGCTTTGTTTTTTACCATTAGCTTTGGATTCGTGAATATTCGCAAGCTCGGATTATCCATTGACATCGTTCGCGGGAAGTATGATGATATCGACGAACATGTCAACGATCCAATCACCGGAGATGAAGTCTGGCATACCGAAGAAGGAGATATTCCGGTTACGGAGCGGGTCGAAGGACATCATGGAGAAGTCTCTCATTTTCAGGCACTTACGGCGGCTCTTTCGGCAACGGTAGGACTAGGGAATATAGCCGGTGTGGCTATTGCGATTGCCATCGGTGGACCTGGTGCAACGCTATGGATGATATTAGCAGGATTTATTGGGATGTCCACCAAGTTTGTAGAATGTACCTTAGGGGTCAAATATCGAGAGATAGAAGCAGACGGCACTGTACATGGAGGCCCGATGTATTATTTGCGTAAGGGTCTAGCGGCCAAAGGGCTTGGAGGCTTAGGAAAAGTCTTTGCCATCTTTTATGCGTTGATGGTGGTTGGCGGCTCGTTTGGCGGGGGCAATATGTTTCAGGCCAATCAGGCGACTGCCCAGTTTATTAGTTTGACGGGGATTAAAGCGGGTTTTGCCGGAGCGGCCTTTGGTCTGTTTATGGCAATATTAGTTGGCATAGTCATCATAGGAGGCATCAAGCGGATAGGTAGTGTGGCAGAGAAAATTGTCCCCTTGATGGCCATTCTCTATGTGGGTGCGGGCTTGATTATCTTGGCGATGAACTATGATTTGATTCCTTCGTCCTTTGGGCAGATTTGGGATGGCGCCTTTACAGGAAAAGGGATTGTAGGTGGTCTTACCGGGGTTTTGATACAAGGGTTTAAGCGGGCAGCCTTTTCTAACGAAGCAGGTGTGGGCTCGGCCGCCATTGCCCATGCCGCAGTAAAAACTAAATATCCGGTGAGCGAAGGTTTGGTAGCGATGATTGGCCCCTTTGTGGATACCGTGATTATCTGTACGATTACGGCATTGGTGATTGTGATTTATAATTCAGGAGGACATTTTGACTATGGCAATGTGGTAGATGGGGACGTTTTGATACAGGGGAGTCGAATCGGTGGAGTCGATCTGACATCCAAAGCCTTTGACTCGGCCATACCGGGATTTTCTTATATTTTGACGATAGCGGTGATTTTATTTGCCTTTTCTACGATGTTGTCTTGGTCATATTATGGATTGCAGGGATGGAAAGTCCTTTTTGGACGGAGCAAGATGGCTGATACGACCTATAAGGTCTTGTTTTTGTTGTTTGTGATTATTGGCTCATCGGCAAGTTTGGGCGCTGTGACTGACTTTTCGGATGCGATGATTTTTGCGATGATTTTTCCAAATATGATAGGCTTGGTGATATTGGCTCCGGTTGTTCGAAAGGAATTTCACCGGTTTTTGGAGGTGATTAAGGATAAGGGATGAGTTGGAGGTGTTGATTCGCTCGCTAAGGCTCGCTAGTTGAAGAAGTTGAAAAAGTTGAAAAAGTTGAAAAAGTTGAAAAAGTTGATTCGCTTCGCTAGTTGATTTGCTCGCAAGCTTCGCTAGTTGAGAGATTTGGGAATTGGTTTGGGATTTTACTTTACTATATGATATTTGGGATTCTGTATTTGATATAGTTGTAAGGTTTTTTAGCCGCCTACCCGTTATACCGTTAAACCGCTATACCGTTACACCGTTAATTGCCTTCGGCTCTCTAAGTTGAGACTCGTCCCGATTACTATCGTGGATTCGGACTTCGGGTTGAGTGCTTCACAGGTTGAGATGGTTTGGGTTTTTGTTTGGGATTTTGCTCATTAAATGATATTTGGAATTTTGTTTGGGGTTTTAGTTGAGAGAGTTGAAGAAGTTGATTCGCTTCGCTAGTTGAGAGATTTGGGAATTGGTTTGGGATTTTACTTTATTATATGATATTTGGGATTCTGTATTTGATATAGTTGTAAGATTTCTTGGCTACCTACCTTTCACCTTTGCCCCTTCACCTTTGACCTTTAATTGTTGCCTTCGGCGTTCAAGGGGGTGCTCTCTTGGCTGCCTACCTTTCACCTTTAACCCTTCACCTTTGACCTTTAATTGTTGAGACTCGTCCCGATTACTATCGTGGATTCGGACTTCGGGTTGAGTGCTTCGCAGGTTGAGATGGTTTGGGTTTTTACCGGGATTTTTACTTCATTATTCGATGTTCGGCGGTTACAAAGGTGTCGCGCCTACGGCGCTCCATCCATGGTGATTGTTCTACATTTCGGTATTCTGCTAGTTGGAGGAGTTGATTCGCTCGCAGGCTCGCTGATTGAAGGTATTGAGCGTGATAAGAGTATTGGTTAGGCGCTCCGAAAATGGGGCCGAATGAAAAGCATTTGCGTAATTGCTTTGGTGTTAGGGGAGGCATTCTATCCGGCCGGGCACACAAGGCTCATTACTACTCTACAGCCCAAATACCGGCGATTTTGGGAAACGGCAACAATAACAAAATATCAAAAAGTAAGCAAAATACACCAAATAGAATATCCAAAAATTGACTTTCGACAAAAAGACTTAAGGTATTTCTTAATACAAGAAGTCCTTCCCTTGAACACAACTAACTGGTAACCAACTGATTACAAGCAACACTATTGACTTCTCTCTTACCTTTCGTTGACTTTCGCAAAGGTCAGGCCTACCCTTTCCAGAAATTAGCTAAATTTGGTAAGTGTTTGAGTTTGATTTGAAGTAAAACAATGGAGTAAGCAGAATAAGTTACACCTTTTAATGATGAACGAATTCAAATGGCATGGTATCATTCCATTTTTTCTACAACACAAAACATAAAGTATGAGATTTTTTTTAATCGATCGTGTGACTCAATTAATGGCCGGTCAATCTGTAGAAGGCATCAAAGCCTGGAGCTTGGATAACGAAATATTCCGAGACCATTTTCCCGGGCAACCCATCGTGCCGGGGGTACTTCTGACTGAATCCATGGCTCAATTATCCGGCTTGCTAGTAGAATTCTCGTACTACAAAGAATGGGGCAAAGCAGAACGGGTTTATCCAATTTTAAGTATTATCCAGAAAGCCAAGTTTAGAGAGCTGGTTCTACCGGGTGATCAAACCATAGTCAAAGCCAATCTAATATCTTTGGACAAGAATCGAGCCGTGACAAAGGTAAAAATATTTGTCAATGAAAAATTGGCTGCGGAATCGACTTTGTCCTTTTCCATTGCGCAAGCAAACGACGTGGGCTACAATAAGTTTTTTGAGAGAAGGCAAGAATATTATGAAATCGTCCTAAAAGATCTTATCTAATGTCAGTTTATATCCGTGCATATCAAGCCCTGCTTCCCGATGTTTTTGAGCAACGGGTCATTTCTGAATTAAAAAATATTCAGGGTCGTTTTGGGAAATTATCCATACCCAAAAATCACAAATTCTATCCTGAAAAAAGTGATTCTAAAATTATGCGCATAGATGTAATCGCTGCCATTATCGCCATCCAAACGCTTTTAGAGCAAGTGGGCTTAGACAACAACTCGCTAGAAAAAGTAGGCCTATTTGTAGCCAACGGTGCTTTCTTGGAAGAAGAAAATCGAAACATCAAAAGGGTGATGAAAACCTTTGAAAAGATAAAAACGATGGAGGATGATGTCGAAAAATTAAAATATGCTTTTAGAAGTGTTCCTCCCTTAACCGCTTTGGAAACTTTGACTAATTCAGCCATGAGTTTTATTGCAAAATATGCCGGAACAAAAGGGAATAATGCCACCTATGGAAATACCTCGTACAGTGCCTATGCGGCTTTAGTCGATGCCATTCATGACGTCCACTCTGGCACTACCCACGCCTTAGTTGGTGGCGCCAACGGATCCGGAGTTTTTTCGGCATTGGCACATATTAATTTTTATGACTCCTGCACAAACTGGACAGAAAGCGAAAATAGTGCCTTTGTCTTATTGCAAAATAATAAAACAAATGCAGTCGCAGAAATTGTTAAATATCAAATCAATGCAAGCGTCCCTTCTCTCTTCGGAATTAATAAAAAAAGAAATTGGGCAAGCTTTTTTAATGGTCAAACGCCGGAATATTTAATCTACTCAGGGGGCTTTACGCCAGAAGAATTTGACGCCAATCGCCAAGAAGTCTTACAGATAAGCAATCACGTTTTTTCTTGGAATGATACGCATGGAAACTTGGGTGCTTCGTCCTTAATCGCAAGTATCATCAAGGGGGTTGACCGGATTAGAAAAGGGAAGCATTCCGTTGTGGACATCGTGGATCGAGACCCTTATGGGCGGGAGACTTATCTACAAATTACAAATATCAAATAACATGAAAAACAAGGCATATATTATTGATTATGAGCTAATTAGCCCTATTACCCTAGGCAAAGATTCCCTTCATGAGAATCTCAGAAAAAACCAAACAGGGGAAAACTTAGTGACCCGGTTTGACACACGGGGCATGCCTTTCAAGGTCGGCGCAGAAGTACAAGAAGACTTAAAACATTTATACAAAAACGAAGATGAAAGAATTCGTGCTGCCTGTTATTATGACCGCAAATTTGAGCTATTGGTGGCCTGCTATCACCTTGCGGAAAAAAGATTCAAACCACTCATCGAAGAGCTCCGGCCTAGTCGCGGCGGTGTCGTTTTGGGAGTCGGTTCGGACGTTACAAAAATGGAGGAATTTGAAGCGGATTTTATTGAGATATCGAAGACATCTAATGCGCCATATAAAGAATTAATTGCCACCCAAAACACACAAAAAGGACGCTTAAATAAGATTTGGAATCCTTATGATATTCATGCCATCTACTTGGCGGGAAAATTGCATTTGGCGGCCTTCCAAAATAGTATTCTTACGGCCTGTACCTCATCGACTCAAGCGATTGCTTTTGGCTTTGATGCTATTAAAAATGATGCCGCAGACTTAGTCGTTTGCGGGGGAACTGATTCTATTATTAATAATATTGCCTTAGCGTCTTTTGGAAAACTTGGCGTAATTACAGAATCCGACGGAACAAATACACCGACCTGCATTCCCTTTGATACCAATCGAAAAGGCACCTTAGCCGCAGAAGCCGCCGGCCTTGTAGTACTCGTGTCAGAAGACTACGCAAAAAAACAAAACTTAACGCCTATTGCAGAGCTCGTCTCTTACGGCAACACCTTGGATGGATACAAAATCACTGCCCCCGACCCTTCCGGCAAAGCCATGCAACGAGCCATACGCACCGCTATTGTTAAAGGGGATATCTCCCCTAAAGAAATCGACTATATCCAAGCCCACGGAACGGGTACTCGACACAATGACCAAATCGAAGCCGATGCCATTAAAGCTGTTTTTGCGGAAGCCGCTAAAGATGTTCTTATCTCCTCCACCAAAGACCGACATGGCCACGCTATCGCCGCAGCGGGCGTACAGGAATTTAATATTTTGCTCAATTGCTTGGAGCATGATTTCATCCCCGGCATGGTAAATTTGCGCCATCCGCTAGATGAAGACCTGAATTTTGTCAGACAAAATAAAACCCAATCCATTCAGTACGCCTTGACCAATAATTTTGCTTTTGGCGGAGTAAACACATCCATTTTAGTCAAAAACATTCAATAAATGAAACTCCATCTTGACCATAAAATTGTATTACTCACAGGCGGAACCGGCGGCCTAGGCAGCCATATAAGCTTGGACTTCTTGAAAGAGCAGGCCATCGTCATCCTACTCTATCGTAATGAAAAGAAATTTAATAAACTGAGTGATTGGTTGGCCGCTCAAGTCCCTATTGACGGTCGCCTTTTCGGCATCCAAGCCTCTATCACAGACAATCAGTCCATTCAGCAAGCCGTTCGGCAAGTCATCAAAGCGCATGACCGAATTGATGTTTTAGTGAATTGTGCGGGATATGCAATGGAAGCTCCTTTCTCATTATTAGAGGAGGAAGATATCGAACAAATGATTGATGTCAACTACAAAGCGCCACTGTATTTATCCAAAGCGGTGTTGCGCTATATGCTTCGACAAAAAGCCGGAAGTATTATTAATATTACATCTGTTTCAACCCATGCCGCAGGCCGGGGAATCACCGTCTATGCTTCCGCAAAAGCAGGATTGGAACGTTTGACGCAAGTACTCGCACTAGAGTTTGGAAAGAAAAATATTAGAATCAATGCGGTCTGCCCGGGAGTCATAGACACGGACATGAGCAAGAATCTAAGATCCGTTGCCGAGAAATATATTTTGGAAGGCACCGCTCTAAAAAGATATGGACAATCTCAGGAAGTATCAAAAGCCGTTTTGTTTTTGGCATCCGAAGAGACGGCATCCTTTATCACCGGACAAACTATAAATGTAGATGGTGGGTTCTATCTCTAACCATATTTTTGAGAAAAATTAAAAATAATAAAAATGGAAATAAACAGGATTTTTGAAAAAGTAAAAGAAGTAATTGAAGAATCATGCGGTATTGATGCGGACAGTATTCAATTAGACGACACCTTGTTTGACGATTTGGGCATTGATTCCATAGACATGGTGGACATCCTATTTGAGTTAGAGTCAGAGTATGATATCGAATTGAAAATCAGCGACTTAGAAAAAAGATCGGAAGAAGAACTCGAAGGACGCCCCTATGAAATTGACGGCGTCTTAACCAAAGAAGGACTGGAATCTCTAAAAAGAAACATGACGGAAGTTGATGAAAACTTATTTGTCGAAGGCTTAACCGTACACCAACTGATGAAGTTGTTTACGGTACATTCATTATGCAAATTAGTCATTTTTCAAATTGACAAAAAAGAAGCCGCTTAGTGAAACTCTATCGAATCATATCGAATACTAGATTATTTGAATTTGGTGATGCCATCCTTGAAGTCCCCATTCTAGGCCGGCCTTTGGGGCAGCTTCAAGAAGAGTTTGCGCAAGCGCTGGGACTGACCATTCATGACGTTCCCAACGAGCAAGAAATTACAGCATCCACTTATATGGTCTTTCGAGAAGATTTATTTTTTACGCAGGCATTCTTGCAGGAAGCCTTAAATATTAGCCGCCGGTCAAATCAGAGCCTTCAATTTGCTTTAAAGGAAAATGATTTTAATCGACGATTTATTTTGCCCTTCTCCAAAAACGATTCAAATGATTATGTCTTTGACTTTAAATATGTCAAGAAAGGAAGTGAGATCAAACACCATTGGATGAGCCAAACCATCTATGACTATGACGTCCAATTGCCCAATCAAATCGTAAAAGGCGGCCATTTTCCGATGCCCCAGTGTAACCGGTTTGCGGCCCACATTATTTCTCCTTTTCATCTATTGCAAGTTAATATGGCTGTGAATTTAAACCGCACGATATCCATCCAAAAAGGCAGGCTAAAGTCTTACTTCAAAGGTATGCGGGGAAAAATCGGCAGCTTCTTCTTTTATCATGCCTTGCGCAAACTTAATAAAATCGGGCGTCGTTCCTTTATTCATCCTACGGCCGTCATTGAGGGATCTGTTATTGGAGATGACGTAAAAATAGGAGCTCATGCCATCGTGCGCCTTTCTCATGTCGGCGACGGATCCACCATTAGTGACAATGTAGTTGTCGCAAATTCCGTGCTCGGGAAACAGACTTATATTTCTAATAGCAACTACATAGAATTATGTATGACCTATCAAGAAGCTTTTATGATTCATGGTCCTTACCAGTTTTCCATATTTGGAAAAAATAGTGCTTGCTTTGCCGTTATCAACTGTGATTATCGACTCGATCAAAATAATATTAAAATTCCAACTTCCATCGGAATAGTCGATTCCAAACAACCTTTATTGGGTATCGCCTATGGCCATCGCTCTAAAACGGGTGGAGGAAGCATCATCGCTGCAGGCCGGATAGTGCCGAATGATTTGCATATTAATCCGCCGGATAATATTCACTTAAAATTTGACCGATGAAGACAGTTGTTTTAGGTGCTTATGGATACACGGGACAATTGGTCAGCCAAGTCTTGACCAATTTGGGGATAAGGCATGCCGTTGCCGGAAAAAATGCGATTAAATTAAATAATTTGGGCGTAGAAGATATAGAAGTCATCGACATCATGAATCCAACCAATGTCAAGGACTTAGTCCGGCGTTATGATATTTTCGTCAATTGTATCGGGCCGTTTTCGGAATGGGCAGGAGTTCTACTTGAGCAGGTAGTGCAGCATCAAAAAAATTATTTAGACTTATCCGGTGAGTCTGTTTTCGTGCAAACATCTCATGCTAAATATCACAAATTAGCTCAAAAAAACAAGGCGTTAATCTTACACGCTTGTGCCTTTGAATCTGTTCTTGCTGACCTGATGGCCGGCCGGTTAGATTTAGAAAATATCGAAGAAATAAACACTTATTACTTTATGGGACGAGCCAAGCCATCTCCGGGCACTCGCTTAACCATGAAGCTGTCAAGATTTAACAAAGCCTACTTTTATGAAAATAACACACCAAAGAAAACCAGCGAAATCAAGCAACAACCTGTTGATTTTAAAGGGTTTACGGATTATGTAGCCATCGCTTACCCCCTTCCGGAAATAAACTTTTTCAGATGGACGACCCAAGCAAAAACGATTGGCTCTTACCTATTGGCCGATAAGGCCGAAGCAAAATACTTACTTCCGAGAGACGACGACCCAACGACAAAAAAAGAAGTCATCGACGCTTATCTAGCACGAAAACCGAAAGGTCCCACCCCGGCTCAAAGAAACCGCCAAAACTATAAAATAATATTAGAAGCAAAAAACAAACAAGAAACCCAAACCATCCATTTGAAGGGTCGGGACATGTACAAAATGACCGCCAAGATTGTTGGATTTTTTGTCCAAAAAATAAAAGAACAACCACAGAAATACGGAGTCCTTTCCCCCGGTCAATTCTTAGGCTTCCGGCATAACTTTTTCGATTATTTTGATTTAAATTTAATAAAACACTAAAATCCGAAAAAATGAAAACAAAGTATTATCTTAACTTATTGGTCTATCCGGCCTTACAAATTCTTTTCTTGGCGCTCGCCATGTATTTTGTCAAAACGAATTGGATGCTCGCCTTGATTATGGTGGTACTGTCCGCTATTTTTATGAGTTTTTCTTTGCACATCACCTACCATCATCATGTTCACTTCAAACCCAAATCAGCTAGATTACAACGCCTTCTAGACTTTGTGATTACGGCCATCTTGGGCTTGCCTTTCCACTTTTATCAATTTCAACATTTGAATCATCATACTTATAACAATGAAGTTGAAGACGTAACCAGTACTTACCAACGCATCGGAGAGAGCACGCGCCCAAGGGGCTTCTTTGCTTATAACTTTCTTTGGTTTTTGAATCTGGGAAATCTTAAAAACCATATTTCCAAGGCCATCCAAGACGGCTATTTTTCAGAATCAGATAGCCGAAAGATGCGCCAAGAAAGTTGGGTCAATCTAATAGTAATTGTCGGCTTACTCCTAATAGGCTGGCAGTATGCACTGCTTTTTGGAATCGTATTTTATCTTGGTTGGTCAATGATCGCTCTTCAGAATTACGGCCAACACCTGCCCACTTCAAAACACCAAATCGCCTTTTCTTACTATGGTGATTTTTATAATTCTATTTTTATGAACAATGGGCTACACTATGAACACCATCTTTTCCCGGGTCAAAATTATTGGGAATTAAAGCCCACTCCGGAACCGGATAGAACCAATAAATGGTTTCATCTAATAGATGGAATTAGATATATTTTCAGCAAATCATGAAGACGC
>JALVCY010000204.1 GCA_027009605.1 Saprospiraceae bacterium | reverse complement strand
CAAAAATGAAGTCGCATTCAATATGCAAAAAGACCTAAAATCTGAAGGCTTGCAAGCTTTTACGGAAGTGAATATTGCCACAGACTTTAAAACAGGAATGTATCAAGTCGCCGCTTCTCATGGGATTGCCGGACTAAAAACCAATACTGTCGTTTTCGGTTGGTCTCAACAAGAGCAAGGCAAAATCCAAGAATTAAAAATCATTCAAGATTTAGCAAAATCCGGTAAAAACATTCTTTTGCTCCATTTCAACGAAAGTTTTAGCGAAAGCAAGGACAAACGCATAGATATTTGGTGGGGCGGACGGGACACCAACGGAGATTTGATGCTGCTCATGGCCTATTTAATACGCCTAAATAGAAAATGGGATAAAGCAAAAATCAACATTTTTTCTGTAGTTCCATCCACTCAAGAAGGGGAAAAACTAGAAAATAAAATAAACTCTGCCGTAAAAGAAGCGCGCATGATGGCTCATGTGGAATTATTCGTTCGGCCTAATGATTCTTTTGTCTCTGTACTACACGAAGTCAGCGCCGGTGCTGACCTTGTTTTTGTAGGATTAGCCAAAAATATTCAAAACTTTGAAGCGAGTACCCAATTTATTGACCACGTCATTTCTCGCTTAAAAGTCGTCGCTTTTGTCCAAAATAACTCTATGGAAAATGAAATTCCTGTTATCTTTTAGGGTAACTGTTTCGGTGCTCCTATTTTAAGTAAAACTTGCGTCCATCCGGATGCAAACAGCCCCATTGACCACTCCAAAAGCCCCCATCCAACTCACTGACAAAAATCATAAAAACAAAAAAAAACAATATAAAGTAGAAGATTCCTAAAAATCTTGCTTATTTTGCCATCAAAATCCAAACAAATGGAACTTGTAAAATTCCCCAGAAAAGGTCAATATACTGACTTTGCCAAAGAATTAAGAAAAAGTGTTAATGCCTACTTTAAGGAAAATAACATTTCAAAATATGCCAATACCAGTATGGTTTTGAAGACCATTTTTATGATTTCCCTGTATGTAGTGCCTTATATTCTTATGCTTGCTTTAGGCTTTACCAACATCTGGAGCATCATCGGTACTTATATTTTGATGGGTCTTGGTATGTCCGGTGTTGGTTTATCTATTATGCATGATGCCAACCATGGTGCTTACTCCAAGAAAAAATGGATTAATACGCTTCTAGGCAATTTGATTAATTTTGCCGGTGGCAGCGCCATCAACTGGAGATTACAACACAACGTATTGCACCATTCCTTTACCAATATAGACGGGCTGGATCAGGACTTAAACCCCGGCAAGTTGATGCGTTTTACCCCAAGGACGAAAAGATTGAAAGCACATAATTATCAACACTTGTACGCTTGGTTTTTATACAGCTTAATGACTATTTATTGGGTAGTTGGCAAGGATTTTAAGGATTTGGCCTTATACAAGAAAATGAATATTCTCAAACACGAAGCCTCTTATGGAGAAGCCATTGCCCGTATTTTGTTGACCAAAGTATTGTATATTTTCATGGTTTTAGTTTTACCTATTTTAATCTTAAATGTACCGGTCTGGTATATTTTGGTTGCCTTTTTAATAAAGCATTTTGTGGCCGGGCTTACTCTAAGCTTGGTGTTTCAACCGGCACATGTGGTCGAAGAAACGGCTTTCCCTCAACCCGACAAAGAGAATAAGATGGAAGATATCGCTGCCGTCCACCAACTCAAAACAACCAATAATTTTGGCAACAACTCAAAACTACTCACTTGGTTGATTGGAGGTTTAAATTTTCAGATTGAGCACCACTTATTCCCCAACGTCTGCCATGTGCATTACCCGGCCATCTCCAAGATTGTGAAGCAAAAAGCCAAAGAGTACGGACTGCCTTATTATCAACAATCTACTTTTGCTGCTGCCATCGCCGATCATGCGCGTATGCTAAAAAAATTAGGACGTATGGATTCTTTAACGGCTTAAAAACTCATTGGGAGTGTGGATAATAAAAGTTGAGACGTTCGCCTACGGCTCTCTAGGTTGAGAACTTGTCCCGATTACTATCGTGGATTCGGACTTCGTAGTTGAGTGCTTCGCAGGTTGAGATGATTTGGGTTTTTGTTTGGGTTTTTAGTTGAAGAAGTTGATTCGCTCGCAAGCTTCGCTAGTTGAAGAAGTTGAGACGTTCGCCTACGGCTCTCTAGGTTGAGAACTTGTCCTTCGGACTTCGTAGTTGAGTGCTTCGCAGGTTGAGATGATTTGGGTTTTTGTTTGGGATTTTACTTCATTATTCAATATTGGGCATTCGGCATTCGATATTCTGTTAGTTGAGAGAGTTGAAGAAGTTGATTCGCTCGCAAGCTTCGCTAGTTGAGAGATTTAGATTTTTGATTGGGATTTTACTTTATCATTTGAGATTTGAGATTTTGTAATTGATATAGTAGCAAGATTTCTTGGCTGCCTTTACCTTTTGCCTTTGACCCTTCACCTTTTATCTTTGGTTCAAATTGTGCTTTGCACGTTCAATTTGCCCTTCGGGCGTTCATTGCCTTCGGCGTTCAAGGCGTGAGTTCTTTCTTGCCTTCCCGCTATACCGATACACCGTTATACCGTTATACCGTTACACAGTTAGTTGTCCTTCTGACTTCGTCGTCAAAAATCCTGCACGCCCATCTAATATTAAAAATCAATTTTATAATAAAACACAGGGAGTAAACCAAGCTGATATTCTTCTTGAATAGGATTTCCGCTAGGATGATCCGGAGCCCAGCTTAGCTTTAAGATGTTTTTTACACCTAAAACATTAACAATATCCAAGGCGAACTCATGCGTCACTTTAGGACGATTCCATTTATAATTTAACTTTAAATCTAAACGAAAATAATCTCTAAACTTTAGGGTGTTAAAAGTCCTTTCTTCGAATATAACTTCTTGATTAGCAGATGATTGTGCTAAATCAGGTTTACCGTACCAACGTCCACCGGCATAGGTTATTTTCGTTCCTACATTCAATGAATTGTTTCCTTTTATTAAAAATTCTTTGGCGACCAAAGCATTCATAGCATATTGTCCGTTAAAGGTTGTATTTCTCCAAACATTATCGCTTCCTTTGTATTTTGAATCAAAAATAGAACCGGTAAATAAATAATAATATCCCCTAGAAAATGATTTTTCTAAGGTCAACTCTATTCCATAATTTCGTCCAACGCCTTCATTGACCAACGTCGTATCAGCGAAAAATCTTGAAAATCCTGAACCTGCGTTTATCATGGAAAAAGAGCTGGGATTGACTTTGATTGGGATTTCAGATAATTGTTGATAATAGGTTTCTATTTTCATTTTCATGTTTGCTGTCAACGAACGATTATAAGAAAGTACGGCATGTTTACTTTTTGTTAGCCCCATCTGTTTGTTTTCGGTAATGAGTTTACCATGTTGATTGCCATAATAGTAGAGATAGGGACTTTGAATCTGCGAATGAAATCCCAGTCCCAAGGCAAATTTGTCCTTTGGCGAAAGCTGATAAGTCAGCCCCAAACGGGGTTCAAAGGGAGAAAAACTATGGTCGTTTATTCCAAAATAAAGTGCTGTCAGACCGGCAACCATCGTCCACTTTTTATCAAATTTGTATTTGAACTGAACAAAAGGCTGAAACAATGGCATCTTATCATTTGCATCCCACCTTTTATTCCATGGAGTAAACTCCATTTTGCCCGTAAGGCTATCTCGACTATAAACTCGAACACTATCCAGCAAATCCACAGTATAGAATTCTCCATAAACGCCATACTTTAGCGTACTTCTTCTGGAGAATTTTTTGTTCAACGTTATGTTAGCGACCAGCTTAGAAATATTGAATTCATAGTTCAAGTTATTGACTAAGGTATCCAAAACAAAAAAACCTTCTCCATTGACATGCCGATCAAAAATATGGTGAGAAGCAGTTACTTTTTGATTCGTGTAAGCCAAAGTGGTTTTTAATAAAGTCAATCTATTAAAAGACTTGGAATAGGATAGCCCGCCGACGACCATTTGAGACCCAAATAATTGATCCCGGTCATTATTACCATAAAGAAGTGTTTCATTGTCCGGCTTTTCTTGATCGGAAAGGACGATGTTAATGCTGCTCTTTCCACCAATTCCCCAAAAAGCTATATTGCTGTTTCCC
>JALVCY010000203.1 GCA_027009605.1 Saprospiraceae bacterium | reverse complement strand
AAGTAGAGCCATTCACACGGCATTAAACTACTCACTTTTGGACTTACCCAACACGACTCCCATTAAAAAGCTTCAAGAAAAAGTAGAAGCCCAAATTGAGCCATTATCTATTATTCACAAAATGGATGCGATTAACTTTTACGACCTAGATGGTAAGTTGATTTTTTCTTCTAAAAGTGAGATTTTTCTCAAAGGAGTAGTCCCCCCGGAGATGGACGCCTACGCCTACAATTATCTATCCAAACGAATCTCTGCTCAACAAATCAACAAAGAACAGATTGGTAATGTACACTTTAAGTCTTCCTATTTCCCAATCAAACATGCCGGTGATTTAATTGGCTATTTAGGAATTCCCTATTACACAAAAAAACAAGCCAGGCTGAATGATCTTAACGATTTTGTGAGTCGCCTTTTGATTGCTTATATTGCTTTGTTTATCATTGCCCTAACCCTTATTGTGGCCGGTTCCAGACTACTAGCCAAGCCCATTCGCCGCTTGAGTAATGCCATCCGTCTCAACACAACGGAGCCCATTGTCTGGGACGATGACGATGAATTCAAGGACTTTGTTGAAGTTTACAACGAAAGTTTGCGTGAAAAAGAAAACCACCATCAACTCATGATTAAGATGGAAAAAGAAAGTGCTTGGAGAGATATGGCCAAGCAAGTCGCTCATGATATCAAAAACCCACTGACTCCTATTCAACTGCATATCCAGCACTTCCAACGAAGTATCCATGACCGAAAAATGGACATGGATCAAATTGAAGAACGCACAGACCGGGTAACAAATATTATTTTAACCCAAATTAACTCCTTGCTGCGCAAAGTCGCCAACTTCCAAGATGTAGCCAATGTCGCTGAAGGTTCTAGAGAGCAGGTTTCCCTAAATAAAATTCTTAAAGACATCGTGCTCCTTCATGAAAATGAAAATAACATGGATGTGCTGCTAAAGCTCACAGATGAGACCGTTTATGTATATGGTAACAAAGGCCAGATTGAAAGAATTTTTGGTAATCTTGTCAAAAATGCGATTCAAGCCATTCCGCAAGACAGGTATGGCACTATTTTAATCTCTCTTTCTATTGAAGACAAATTTGCTGTTGTCAGAGTTTCGGACAACGGGTCGGGAATTCCTGAGCACATGACCAATAAGGTATTTACGCCAAACTTTACCACTAAAAACTCCGGTACCGGTCTAGGGCTTCATATTTGCAAAAGCATCGTAGAAAATCATCAAGGGATGATTGATTTTGTCACCGAGCGGGGGGAAGGCACGACATTTACCGTTCGGCTAAAACCCTCCCGGATTAAAAGTAATTTGGAGCCGACGCCTGCATAGCTTGCGCAAAAATAGCCCTAATTTCTTGGTAGAAAGCCATTTATATCCTACTTTTGCATAAAAAGTGAAAGTCAGCATAGACAGCATTTTTGGTTCACTCTTCAAAAACGATCTCCCTGTTTTTGACAATATGGACGCCTATCTGGATTTTATCCTCCCACAAATAAAGCCCTACTCAGAAGAGCTCTCCAACCAAAAACTTTTTGTCAACAAACGTTGGAAGGAATTTAGAGACGATGAAGATTTCCACGAAGCCGTCCTTTATATCTTCCAAAATGATGATGACGGCTCTCTCCTACTCTCTATTGATGGAAATATCGGTACCGGTGGCTGGGAAGTTATCGAAAAATCGTCTTTGATTCTGGAAAGTGGCGGAAAAAAACAAAAGGCAGAATTGTATGACTTAGCCTTTCTAAATAAAGATTTCTTTATCCTCAAAAAACACGGCAATCAAAAAAGAATCAATAAAAAGAAATACCTCGTTCTCGCCGCAGAAAAAGGTAACGCCAAACTAGATTGGCTGGACTTAATGGATAAGATGTATGACCTTTACAGGAATAATTGGTTATACACTTTTATGGTCTTTTTCTTTATCCTCGTGGTCGGCATATTACTTCTTTCTATTTTTTGGTGATAAGCTAAGGAATCAAATAATTCCCCATCCATTGCACAAAGAGCAAACCGGTAATCGGTTTGCTCTTTGCCTAATTGGCGATTAAAATCGCCCCATTCATATTTAAGTTAATCCTAAGACAATAGTTCAGCCATCTTAGCTCCAATATCAGCCGGAGATTGAACGACATGGACTCCACACTCAGTTAGAATCTTCATTTTTGCGGCAGCCGTATCATCTTTTCCACCAACAATAGCTCCGGCATGTCCCATCTTACGTCCTTTCGGAGCGGTTTGTCCGGCAATAAACCCAACAACCGGCTTGGTACCAAAATCCCGAACATAGCGAGCCGCTTCGGCCTCCATGCCACCACCAATCTCACCTATCATGATAATACCATCGGTTTCCGGATCATTCATCAATTGTTCTACGGCCATTTTTGTTGTAAATCCCAATACCGGGTCTCCTCCGATACCGATACAAGTGGACTGTCCCATACCTGCTTTGGTCACTTGGTCAACCGCTTCATAGGTCAAAGTACCTGAGCGCGAAACAATCCCAACCCTACCTTTCCGGTGAATAAAGCCGGGCATAATACCCACTTTAGCTTCTCCGGGTGTGATAAGCCCCGGGCAATTAGGGCCAATTAGGGTGACATCCATTCCTCGAATGTATTCTTTGGCCTTGACCATATCTTGAACCGGAATCCCTTCTGTAATGCAAACCACTACTTTAATGCCTGCATTCGCAGCTTCCATAATGGCTTCTGCTGCAAATCTAGGCGGAACAAATATGATAGACACATCAGCACCTACCTTCTTTACTGCATCTTCCACAGTATTAAAAACCGGACGATCCAAATGGACTTGACCTCCTTTGCCGGGTGTAACACCCCCAACAACGTTAGTCCCATATTCAATCATTTGAGTAGCATGAAAAGTACCTTCTTTTCCGGTAATTCCTTGGACTATAACTTTAGAGTCCTTATTGACTAAAACTGACATTCTCTTTATTTTGGTTAGGTTGATGAATTAGGGATTAGTATTCTTCGATGACAAAGACCTCTTCTTTGGGCTTTTTCACAAAATACTTTTCTCTAGCATATTTCTCTTGATTTTTTTCAAAATCTAATCTTTCCTGCTTGGTTTCTTTGATTTTTTTCTCGTAAAAGACTTTATCACTCTTTAAGTGATCCACCGCTTTTTGTAATCTATACTGAGTAATGACATTATGCCTGTCCACAAAAACCATAATAAAGAAAAAAGCTGCTAGGACGAGAAAAGACCTATTCCGAAAAGGAGCGGGCAGCTTTTTCAAGATAGGTTCAAACGGATTAAGGATTTTTTTAGAGGCCATAATTTTTTTTTTAGAATAAGTCCTTGCCCAAATAGACCGCAGCATCTCCTAATTCATCTTCTATCCGAAGCAATTGGTTATACTTAGCTATTCTGTCAGAACGAGAAGCGGAGCCTGTTTTTATTTGCCCCGTATTTAAGCCGACAGCCAAGTCTGCAATAAAAGTATCTTCTGTCTCTCCGGAGCGATGACTAATGACACTGGTATAGTTATTCCTAGAAGCCATATTGACGGCATCAAAAGTTTCCGAAAGGGTGCCAATCTGATTGACCTTAATCAATATGGAATTGGCCACTTTTTGCTTAATTCCTTTTTGCAAACGCGTGGTATTGGTCACAAATAAATCATCACCCACCAGTTGAATTTTCTTACCCAACTTGCGCGTCATCAATTTCCACCCTTTCCAATCGTCTTCCGCCAAACCATCTTCAATGGAGCAGATTGGATATTTATCGACCCATTTTGCCCAATAATCTACCATTTCTGCCGGAGACAATTTCTTTTTGGAAGATTTCTTAAGATAATACACATTTTCGTCTGTCAAAAAATATTCAGATGCCGCCGGATCCAAAGCTATTTGAATATCTTCACCGGGTCTATATCCTGCCTTTTCTATGGCTTTTATCACCGTTTCTATGGCTTCTTCATTGGATTTGATTTCAGGAGCAAATCCGCCTTCATCACCTACGTTTGTAGAATAGCCTTTCTTTTTTAGGACGGTCTTTAGGGTGTGAAATACTTCTACCCCCATCCGCAAACCATGAGAAAAGGATTCAGCGCCTACAGGCATCACCATAAATTCTTGAAAATCAATACTATTGTCTGCATGAGAGCCTCCATTAAGGATATTCATCATGGGTACAGGCAGTACATTTGCATTGGCTCCACCTAGATAGCGATACAGGGACTGTCCGGTTGTCTTAGCAGCTGCACGAGCCACGGCTAGAGAAACCCCTAAAATAGCGTTGGCTCCTAATTTTTCTTTATTGACGGTACCATCCAAGTCCAACAAGAACTGATCTAGCTCACGTTGTTCGGTTACATCAAATCCAATAATTTCATTGGCGATGATTTCGTTCACATTTGCGCAAGCATTCAGTACTCCTTTTCCAAGGAAACGGCTCTTATCTCCGTCTCGCATTTCTAAGGCTTCATGGATACCGGTAGATGCGCCGGACGGTACGGCTGCACGTCCAACGACACCGCTTTCAGTTAGGACTTCAACTTCAACTGTAGGATTGCCCCTTGAATCAAGGATTTCACGAGCATATAAATCAAGAATGTAACTCATATATTAGGTTTTCTTTGGCTCAAAACGCAAAAAAAATGCGTCCACTTACCTGATGGCAAATATACACCTATTCACTAATAAAAGTAATGATATTAAATAAAAAAAGCGATTTTGCTTCTGGCAAAATCGCTTTTCAGGTATTCTAAACTTAAAATGCTTATTCTTCTGTAGTTGGCGCATCATTTGATGCTTCAGGAGACGTCGTTGTGGTATCAGAAGATTTTTTTCTTCCGCGTCGAGTTCTCTTCCGCTTCGTCGCACCGGCTGCCCCTTTAGCAGCCAACATAACTTCATTAAAGTCAACAAACTCAATCAAAGCCATTTCAGCAGCATCGCCCAATCTAAAGCCCATGCGGATAATTCTCAAATACCCCCCGGGTCTGTCTCCTATTTTTGCAGCAATCGGCCCAAAAAGCTCTTTGATTGCGGTATTATCCTGAATATAAGAGTACACGACTCTACGAGAGTGAGTAGTATTATCCTTCGCCTTTGTAATAATAGGCTCCAAATGTCTTCTTAAAGCTTTTGCTTTAGGCAAAGTAGTCTTGATTCTTTTGTGGGTAATCAAAGCAATAGAAAGGTTACGCAACAGTGCTTTTCTGTGTCCTTTCTTTCTACTTAGCTTGTTAAATTTCTTTCCGTGTCTCATTTTTCAAGATTATCATCGTAACACTGGAGTGGTCTCAACAGTTATTACAGGTTAAAAATTAATTATCGTCCAACTTGTATTTGGCGAGATCCATCCCAAAGGTCAAGCCTTTTTCTGTAAGAAGCTCTTCGATTTCTACAAGTGATTTTTTACCAAAGTTTCTGAACTTCAATAATTTATGTGTCTCATACTGCACCAATTCACCCAAAGAGTCAATTTTGGCACCTTTTAAGCAGTTATAAGCTCTCACGGATAAGTCCAAATCTTCTAAAGAAGTCTTTAATAACTTTCTCATGTGCAAGATGTGCTCATCCACGATGTTTTCTTCCTTTGTCGTATCGTCCTCGAAGGTCATGTGCTCATCGGTAATCAACATCAAGTGCTGAACCATAATTTTAGCAGCTTCCTTCAAAGCTTTCTCCGGATGAATAGTCCCGTCTGTCTTAATCTCAACAATTAACTTTTCAAAATCAGTACGCTGTCCTACCCGCGTATTCTCTACGCGATAAGCGACTTTTTTGACCGGCGTATAAGTAGCATCAACCGGAATCAATCCAATAGCCGCATCTTTGGGTAAATTTTCATCCGCAAGGACATATCCTCTGCCTTTAGTCACCGTCAATTCGATTTCTAAGCTAACAAAAGGCTCCATCCGGCAAATCACCAAATCAGGATTGGTCACTACGAAAGCATTGGTATAGGTCGCAATGTCTCCTGCTGTAAAGACTTCCTTTCCGGAGATAGTCAAATAAATCTTTTCTTCGACGGAGTTCTCATCCACGATTTGTTGTTTCAAACGCACCTGCTTAAGGTTCAGAATGATATCAACAACATCTTCTACAACCCCTTTAATCGTAGAGAACTCATGTTGAACACCACCAATCCGGACTGCAGAAATAGCAAAACCGGGAAGAGATGACAATAGAATTCTTCTAAGGGAGTTGCCTATTGTTTGTCCGTAGCCAGGCTCCAAAGGTTTAAACTCAAAAGAGCCTTCAAAATCATTCGCTTTTTGAAGCAATATTTTTTCCGGCTTAGTAAACGGAATAATAGCCATAGATTAAAATTTTCAAGAATGAAAAAAGAGAGAACGAAAAAACTAAGATTACTTAGAGTACAATTCAACAATCAACTGCTCATTAATCTTCTCAGGGATTTCTGCTCTCTGTGGTAAAGCTAGGAAAACCCCTTGAAAAGTATCAGGATTCCATTCTAACCAAGAGAATTTTTTCACATCTGAATTAGACTCAATAGAGTTGACGATGACTTCCTTGCCTCTAGACTTCGCTCTTACAGCCACGACATCACCCGGGCGCAAAGTAAAAGAAGGAATATTTGTCAAAACACCATTTACGGTAATGTGCTTGTGGGTGACCAATTGTCTGGCCGCATTACGAGTTGGTGCAATACCCAATCGATAAACCGTATTATCCAATCTAGCTTCCAAAAACTGTAGAAGTACCTCACCGGTTACTCCTTGCTTACTAGCTGCTTTTTTGAAAAGATTTCTAAATTGGCGTTCTAAAAGGCCATAAGTAAACTTAGCCTTCTGCTTTTCCAATAATTGTAAACCATAATCAGACTTTTGGCGTCTTCTAGACTGTCCATGCTGACCGGGGCCATACTTTTTTCTATCGAAGCTCTTGTCAAATCCGAAGATAGGTTCTCCAAGTGCTCTAGCTTTTTTTGTTGTTGGGCCGATATATCTTGCCATAATTATTAGGTCTTTCTCAATGAATTAAACGCGTCTCTTCTTTGGAGGACGACAACCGTTATGAGGAATAGGAGTCACATCAATAATCTTTGTGATTTTTATTCCCAAAGTATCAATCGCTCTGATAGCTGCTTCTCTTCCTGAACCGGGTCCTTTCACAAAGACCTTTGCTGTTCTCATGCCGGCATCATAAGCTATCTTTCCACAATCATTAGCTGCCACCTGTGCAGCGTAAGGCGTGTTCTTTTTAGAACCTCTAAAGCCACCTTTACCTGCAGATGACCAACTAATCACTTTACCCGCTTTGTTCGTAACCGTTACGATAATATTATTAAAGCTAGCTTTAATATAGACTAGTCCTTCCGGTTCGACTCTAAGCTTTTTCTTTGTTGACTTTTTTCCCTTTGCCATTTATTTGCTGTTTAGGATTACTTAGTTACTTTCTTTTTGTTAGCAACTGTTTTCTTACGACCTTTTCTAGTCCGTGCGTTAGTTTTTGTTCTTTGCCCTCTTACCGGCAGACCTTTTCTATGTCTCAATCCTCGATAGCTGACAATATCCATCAAACGCTTGATGTTAGATTGTACTTCGGATCTCAACTCCCCTTCTACCGTAAAATCATCTGCAATAATCTTAGAAATAGCCAATACATTTTCATCTGTCCAGTCCTTAACTTTTACATCATGACCGACACCGGCTGTGTCCAAGATGGCTTTTGCGCCAGAACGGCCAATACCATATATATAGGTCAGGCCTATCGCACCTATTTTGTTCTTTGGTAAATCAATACCTGCAATTCTTGCCATAATTCTTAACCTTGACGTTGTTTAAATCTTGGGTTCTTTTTGTCTATGACGTACACACGTCCCTTACGACGAACAATTTTGCTCGTACTCGAGCGTTTTTTCACGGAAGCTCTCACTTTCATAACTCTGTTATTTGTAACGATAAGTAATACGCCCCCTAGTCAAATCGTAAGGAGACATTTCCACGGCTACCTTATCTCCGGGCAGGATACGAATGAAGTGCATTCTCATCTTTCCAGAAATTGTAGCCACAATTAAATGGCCATTTTCTAACCTTACACGGAACATTGCGTTAGACAATGCCTCTTCAATTGTTCCGTCCTGTTTAATTAAGTTTTTCTTTGCCATATCAAAATTCGGAGTGCAAAGATACGCATAAAATCTTAAACTTGCTTAAGTTCTTGATTACTTTTTATCATTTCCTCTATAAAAGAGTGATCTGATAGTATCTCTGCCTTGTTTTTCTTTACTACAACCGTATGTTCATAATGAGCAGACGGCTTTTTATCTTTTGTTCGGATAGTCCAACCATCCTTTTCTTGGACTACATGTTTGGTTTTCAAGTTAACCATGGGCTCTATCGCTATCACTAAATTCTCCTTCATCAAAATCCCACGACCTCTTCTTCCATAATTGGGTACTTCCGGATCTTCATGCAACGCTTTGCCGATACCGTGCCCAACTAACTCTCTCACAATCCCATACCCTTTCTGCCTTTCGGCAAAATTTTGGATAGCATAACCAATATCTCCTATTCTATTTCCTTTGACAGCTTGGTCAATCCCTCTGTATAAGGATTCTTTAGTCACTCTTAAGAGCTCCATTGTCTCTTCGGCAACGTCACCAAGCGCAAAAGTGTAAGCAGCATCGCCGTTATATTCATTCATAATGACACCACAATCCAATGACACGATATCCCCATCTTCAAATGGACGGTCACTAGGAATCCCATGAACCACTTGCTCATTTATGGAAATACACAACGTACCGGGGAATCCTCCATACCCTTTAAAGCCCGGAACTCCATTATTATCTCGAATAAATTCTTCTGCCTTTGCATCGATATATGCACCTGTGACACCAGGCTTTAAGAGAGAGCCTGCATACGCTAAGGTCTTACAAACCCACAAACAGCTTTCGCGAATCAGCTCAATTTCTTCTTCCGTCTTGTAGTATATCATTCAATTTTGCTTTGGAGCAAAGTTTATTACATGCTTGCACCAATACCTTGTAAACCACTACCTCTACCTTGTAATTTTCCTGATTTAATCAAACCGTCATACTTTCTCATCAATAGGTAGCTCTCAATTTGCTGCAAAGTGTCTAAAGCGACACCAACCAAAATCAATAGAGATGTACCTCCAAAGAAATAAGCAAATGAACGATTTACACCAAAAATATTAGCAAACGCAGGCATAATTGCGATAACCCCAAGAAAAATAGCGCCCGGCAAAGTAATTCTACTGGTAATAGTGTCTATAAATTCTGACGTACTTCTGCCCGGCTTTACACCGGGAATAAAAGCATTTTGATGCTTCAAATACTCTGAGTATTGCTTTGGATCTACAATCAACGCAGTGTATATGTAGGTAAAAAGCACAATTAAGACAAAATAGATGGCATTGTAAGGTACAGATGTAAAATCATTCAATGCCATTACAAAACTACTTGGCGTACCTTTGGACATGGCTCGTCCCAACATAGCCGGCAACATCATCAGCGCTTGCGCAAAAATGATGGGCATTACGCCGGAAGCATTTAATTTAATTGGGATAAAATCTCTTGCTCCGGCAACAGGCATGTTGGATGTTCCCCGTCCAACCATTCTTTTGGCAAACTGAATAGGGATTCTACGAATTGCTTGAGTAATCATAACCGTAGCCAAAACAACTAAGAATAAAAAGACCATTTCTAGTACGAAGGCCACTAGTCCCCCATTGGCTCCAATCTTAGACTGAAACTCAGCAATAAAAGACTGTGGCAAACGAGCAATAATACCAATCAAAATCAAAATAGACACCCCGTTACCAACCCCTCTTTCGGTTATTCTTTCCCCAAGCCACATCGCAAAGATGGTTCCGGTCATCAAGATAATAATGTTAGAGAACCAGAAAACCGTGGTGCTAATATTAGGATCAATAGCGCCCTGACTCTGAATCATAGTCAAGTATGCACTACCTTGCACTAGCGTAATAAACACCGTCAATATTCTAGTAATTTGGGTAATCTTTTTTCGGCCGGACTCCCCTTCTTTCTGCTGTAAACGCTGAAAATACGGTACCGCAAAGCCTAAGACTTGAATCACAATAGAGGCCGTAATATAAGGCATAATCCCTAAAGCAAAAATAGACGCCGCTTTGAAAGCACCACCTGTAAACATATTCAAGATTTGAAGTAAATCTCCGGGATTGTCCGGATTTCCGGCAGTAATTTTAGACGCAACTACCCCCGGTAAAACCACAAAAGCCCCA
Organism: Saprospiraceae bacterium; assembly: GCA_027009605.1. Classification (GTDB taxonomy): domain Bacteria; phylum Bacteroidota; class Bacteroidia; order Chitinophagales; family Saprospiraceae; genus HyVt-613. Next base: position 27,864 of record JALVCY010000203.1, on the reverse strand, counting down.
ATCCTATAAACAAGGATAAGGCCCAAGGTGACAAGAATTCTCTTACGAAGCTCTTCAATCTTCCAGATATTCTTCAGCGTATCAATTAATCGTTTCATCAGATTTTCTTATTTACAGCACAAAACACACCCTGTCAGTGTGTTTGTAGCAATTAGTCTCATACTTTGTTATGTTCTCTCATCCCAAAACTAAGGGTTATTCAGCAATATATCTCAAAAAGATACTATATTTTAAAGAATAGTAATCTTTCCGCCCATCTTTTCGACCTCTTCTAGGGCTTTCTTTGATGCAGCATGTGCTTCAATTTGGATACCCTTCTTCATTTCTCCCCAAGCCAAGATTTTCACTAGTTCATTCTTTCTCAAGATACCATTGGCTCGTAAAGACTCCACCGTAATGCTATCCAAGCTATATTTGTCTAAAATCTCTTGGATTCGGCTAAAGTTTAACGGAACATAAGCTATTCTGTTACGAGATCTAAACCCCCGCTTCGGCAAACGAGCCTGCAATGGCAATTGTCCACCTTCAAACCCACGCTTTCTGCTATATCCAGAACGAGACTTTTGGCCTTTATGCCCACGAGTAGAAGTACCTCCTCTACCAGAACCTTGTCCTCTACCAATTCTTTTCGTTGAATGTACCGCTCCTTTAGCCGGCTTTAATTCGTTAAGTTTCATCAGTTTAATTTTTTTTAACTTACAAAGACTTTGACAGTTAAATTTCTTCTGTAACAACCAAATGTGCAACCTTCGCTACCATCCCCAAAATTTGTGGAGTAGCATGATGCTCAACAGATTGATTAATTCTTTTTAATCCTAAAGCTTTTAGCGTATTCTTCTGCCTTTTAGAGCGATCAATAGCACTTTTAACTTGTGTGACCTTTATCTTTCCCATTTCAATAACATTTATCCGTTAAAGACCTTACCTACCGGTACATTTCTTTGCTTTGCAATAGTAAGCGGAGATCTTAGTTTTAGAAGTGCATCAATAGTTGCTTTCACAACATTATGCGGGTTTGTTGAGCCAATCGACTTCGCTAGTACGTTGTGTACTCCGGCCAATTCCAATACGGCACGCATCGCCCCACCGGCAATGACACCGGTACCACCGGAAGCAGGCTTAATGAACACTCTAGCGGCACTATACTTACCGTTTTGTTCATGAGGGATTGTCCCATTATGAACCGGTACTTTAACCAAGTTTCTTTTAGCATCTTCAATTGCTTTCGCAATCGCTTCAGAAACCTGTCTAGCTTTTCCTAAGCCATGGCCGACGGTACCATCTCCATCACCAACAACAACAATTGCTGCGAAGCTGAAGGTACGTCCACCTTTAGTTACTTTAGCAACTCTGTTGACTGTAACTAATCTATCTTGAAGACTGCTGTCTGCATTAGACCGTGCATCTTGTTTTCCTTTGTTATTCTTTCTTTCTCTAGCCATTATTGAAAAATATGGTGTGGTTTAAAATTGAAGACCCTTTTCTCTAGCCCCATCTGCCAAGGCCTTTACTCGTCCGTGATAAAGGTATCCCCCCCTATCAAAGACACTTGTATTGATGGACATCGCTAATGCTCTTTCGGCAAGCTTTTCACCGACACGTTTAGCCACATCAGTCCTTGTGCCCTCATTAGAGACTTCCTTAGAAGACGCCCCAACGATAGTCACCCCTTTTCTATCATCAATCAATTGACAATAAATGTGTTTATTACTTCTGAACACATTCAATCTTGGCTTCACAGAAGTTCCTTTGACCTTCTTTCTAATGCGCAAGTGGATGCGTTTTCTTTTTGTTAATTGTCCCATGCTAATAAGTTCTTCTTGTTTACTTAGCTGCAGTCTTACCTGCTTTTCTTCTAAGGATTTCTCCTTTATACTTAATCCCCTTTCCTTTGTAAGGCTCAGGTTTACGGAAGCTTCTAATCTTTGCGGCTACTTGACCAATCAACTGTTTATCAATCCCTTCTAAACGAACAAGAGGCGGTTTTCCTTTTTCGGTAACAGTCTCTAATTTCAAATCATCAGGAATATAAAACATAATCGGGTGAGAATAGCCTACTTGAATTTCTAACAAATTGCCTTTGTTAGAAGCTCTGTATCCAACCCCGACCAATTCAAGCTCTTTGACAAAGCCGTTACTCACACCTTCAACCATATTATTGATTAAGGAGCGGTAAAGTCCGTGCATCGCTTTATGGCGCTTTTGATCTGTAGGTCTTTTAACCCCTAGCTGTCCATCTTCGATTGTGATAGACATGTCCGGATCTACCTTTTGGGTCAAAGTTCCTTTTGGTCCTTTAACTGTGACTACATTTCCAGCATCCACACTAATTTCGACATTAGCAGGGATAAAGACTGGTGCGTTTCCTATTCTTGACATGATTAATACTTCTTCAAAATTAGTAAATGGTACAAAGGACTTCGCCTCCTACATTATATTTTCTGGCTTCTTTGTCCGTAATCACCCCTTTAGAGGTAGAAACGATGGCAATACCCAAACCATTAATAACACGGGGGATATTATCCACACCAAAATATTTTCTTAAGCCCGGCTTAGAATATCTTTTCAAGCTTCTAATCACCGGAGCTTTGGTCACAGGGTCATATTTTAGCGCTATCTTAATGATGCCCTGTTTGCTGTCTTCAACAAACTTATACTTCAAAATATAACCATGATTATAAAGTATCTCAGTGATACTTTTTTTCATCTTTGACGCAGGAATATCAACCACCTTATGCCCGGCACTTTGAGCATTACGAATTCTAGTTAAGTAGTCTGCAATTGGATCAGTAACGTACATCTTCTGTTTTGTTTAAAATTACCAACTAGCTTTGGTTATTCCGGGAATTTTCCCTGCTAAAGCCATTTCTCTAAAGGTTACCCGGCTAATACCGAAGCGTCTCATATACCCCTTTGGACGTCCTGTCAATTTGCATCTGTTATGTAATCTAACAGCTGCAGAATTTTTAGGCAACTTATCCAATGCTTCATAATCCCCGGCCTCCTTCAACTTCTTACGAAGGTCGGCATACTTAGCGACCATTTTTTCTCTCTTCCGCTCTCTTGCTATCAATGATTTCTTTGACATAAAGCTAGTTGTTTTTATTTTGATTCTTAAACGGCATTCCGAAAGCTTTCAACAAAGCCAATGCTTCAGCATCTGTTTGCGCTGTAGTTACGAAAGAAATGTCCATTCCTTGAATTCTGTTAATCTTATCCAAATTAATTTCCGGAAAGATAATTTGTTCTTTGATTCCCATTGAGTAGTTGCCGCGTCCGTCAAAGCCCTTATCGTTAATCCCTCTAAAGTCCCTTACACGAGGTAAGGCAATAGAGACTAGGCGCTCCAAAAATTCATACATCATAACTTTCCGCAAGGTCACTTTAACCGCAATCGGCATCCCTTCTCTCAGCTTAAAGTTAGAGACTGAACGTTTGGCGTGAATCACTGCCGGTTTTTGGCCTGTAATGATGGTCAATTCTTCTGCCGCAATATCAATCAGTTTTTTATCATTTACAGCATCCCCAATGGTTTGATTAACTGTAATTTTTACTAACTTAGGCACTTGCATTACAGAACTATAATTGAACTGCTTCATCAAAGCCGGTACAATTGTCTCCCTATAATAGTCCTTCAGTCTTGGTGTCGTCGTTGTGCTCATCATTAAATTATTTCACCAGATTTTTTAGAATATCTGACCAACTTACCATCGACTAGTTTGCGGCCAATTCTTGTTGCGTTGCCGGACTTATCAATGACCATCAACTTTGCTACATGAATAGGAGCTGGTTCTTTGATACGTCCGCCTTCATTTTTTTGGGTAGGTTTAAGGTGCTTAGTGACCATATTTACCCCTTCGACAATTGCTTTCCCAAGTTTAGGAAAAACTTGAATCACTTTACCTTTTTCTCCTTTATGGTTGCCAGAGATAACTACCACCATATCATCCTTTCGGATGTGGAGTTTAGGTTCAAAGCGATTGCCTGATTTATATTCTTTCTTTTTCAAAGCCATTTTTGCAATATTTAAAGTACTTCAGGAGCCAGTGAAACAATCTTCATATAATCTTTTGCTCTCAATTCACGAGCTACAGGGCCAAAAATACGAGTTCCTCTAGGCTCTTCAGCTTCATTAAGCAAAACGACCGCATTATCATCAAAGCGAATATAAGAGCCATCATCCCTTCTCAAAGGTTTTTTGGTTCTTACGACAACTGCTTTGGTGACAGTCCCTTTTTTGACACCTCCCCCGGGAAATGCCGATTTTACGGTGACAACAATCTGGTCACCAATAGAAGCATAACGCTGTTTTGAGTTTCCTAAAACTCTAATACAAAGTACTTCTTTGGCTCCACTATTGTCGGCAACTTTCAGTCTTGACTCTTGCTGTATCATGATCTTTCCGGTTAAAGTATTATTTATTTGGCTTTCTCAATGATTTCGATCAAGCGCCATCTTTTTCTTTTGCTAAGTGGTCTAGTCTCCATAATGTTAACTACATCACCTATATTGCACTCATTCTTTTCATCATGAGCCACAAATTTTTTAGTCCGCTTCACATACTTACCATAAATGGGATGCTTTAAGCGTTTTTCAACTACAACAGTAATCGTTTTCTCCATTTTGTTACTGGAAACTACGCCTGTACGTATCTTTCTAAGATTTCTTTCCATCATATCTCTGTTTCAGTAGTTTTACCTACGTTTTTTTCTACGTTGGACAATTTTTGAGCGTTTAGCCAATGCTTCGGGCGTCATATCAGCCAATTCGCGTTGTCTAAGGACAGTTTTGATACGAGCGATATCACGTCTTTTAGAACGCAAAAGCAAAGGGTTTTCCATACCCATCGTCGCATTATCAAATTTGGTATCATTGAAATCGACTTCCAGCTCGGTGAGCTTATTGTTAAGCTCTTCAACTGACATGTCCATTAATTCTTTCATCTTATCTGAAGCCATATCAAACTAATTTTACGATCTTAAATCGATTCTTTTAACTGTTTTGGTTAATACAGGCAATTTTTGTGCTGCCAATCTAAAAGCTTCTTTGGCTAACTCAAAGTCCACACCATCAATTTCAAACAAAATTCTACCGGGTTTGATAACTGCCACATAGTGATCCAAAGCTCCCTTACCTTTACCCATCCGTACTTCTAACGGCTTAGACGTAATCGGCTTATCCGGAAAAATCCGAATCCACACTTTTCCCTCTCTTTTTAGGTATCGTGTCAAAGCAACACGGGCAGCTTCTATCTGTCTGCTGGTCAAGCGACCTGCTTCTAAAGATTTCAACCCATAGCTTCCGAAATCAACAGTGCTGCCTCTATAAGCCAAGCCGCGGTTTCTACCCTTCTGCTGTTTTCTATATTTTGTTCTTTTTGGTTGTAACATGACGTTAAATTTTTACTCGACCCTAAAAAGGGCTGCAAAGTTACGGCTTTATTTTTGAAAAATCTAGTTTTATCGACGTCTATTTCTTCTACCGCCACCTTTCCTATGATGCGGCTTTTGCTCTTTCGACGCAGATGTTGGCATTAAATCCCTTCTCACCAGTACTTCTCCCTTAAATATCCACACCTTAATCCCAATAATCCCATACATGGTCAATGCTTCCACTAGCGCATAGTCGATATCCGCACGGAAGGTATGCAAAGGAATTCGTCCTTCTTTATACTCTTCTGAACGAGCAATCTCTGCACCGTTCAAACGACCGGAGATACGAATCTTGATACCTCCTGCACCTGCTCTAATCGTAGATTGAATGGCTCCCTTAATAGCACGGCGATAATTCATCCGTGCTTCTAATTGGCGAGCAACCGTTTCTCCTACGATATAAGCGTCTAACTCAGGTCTTCTAACTTCATGGATATTAATTTGAACATCCTTGCCTGTTAGTTTTCTCAATTCCTGCTTTAGTCTTTCCACTTCTTTTCCCCCTTTACCGATTACGATACCCGGTCTAGATGTGTGGATGGTCACAGTAACTCTTTTCAAAGTCCTTTCAAGAATAATTCTTGAGATGCCACCTTTGCTAATACGTGCTCTTAAATAGCGACGAATTTCTTCATCTTGAACAACATTCTCAGCAAAGTTTTTGCCACCATACCAATTGGATTCCCATCCGCGGATGACGCCCAATCTGTTACCTATTGGATTTGTTTTTTGACCCATTATGAGTGATTTATTCTTCTTCAATTTCTACCACAGAAGACTCCGTCTCCAATGGTAGGGTGTTTTCAATTATTATGGTCACATGGTTAGATCTTTTTCTAACACGATGCGCTCGACCTTGTGGTGCCGGCTGAATTCTTTTTAACATTCTGCCGCCGTTAACAAATATCGTCTTGACCACCAATGCATAATCATCCGAATCAACGCTACCATCCAACTTATACTCCCAATTGGCGACGGCCGATAGAAGTAATTTTTCCAACCAAGTGGCTGCTTCGTTCTTAGTAAACTTTAAGATACCAAGTGCTTCATCCACCGGTTTGTTCCGAATAAGATCCGCAATCAATCTCATCTTACGAGGAGACATGGGACAATTATTTAATTTTGCTATAGCTTCCATTTCACACTATTCAGTTACAAACTCTAAAAAAATGGTTTATTTCTTCCGGTTACCGGAATGACCTTTAAAGGTTCTTGTCGCAGCAAACTCACCCAATTTGTGGCCGACCATACTCTCTGTGACAAATACAGGAACATGAATCTTCCCATTATGTACCCCGATGGTTTCACCAACCATATCCGGAATTATCATCGATGATCTTGACCAAGTCTTAATCAACTGCTTTTTATTCGATTCTTTGACCCTTGCTAGTTTTTTTAGCAATTTATGGTAAACATAAGGTCCTTTTTTCAGCGATCTAGGCATATCTTAAGAATTTATTTTTTCCGTTTTGAAATGATTAACTTGTTGGAGTGCTTCGTGCGGCTTCTTGTCTTCTGACCTTTTGCCTTGATTCCGGTTCTTGATCTTGGGTGTCCACCAGATGCTCTTCCTTCTCCACCACCCATTGGGTGATCGACCGGGTTCATCACAACACCCCGAACATGTGGACGTTTACCGCGCCATCTATTCGCTCCTGCTTTACCCACTACCAATAAGTTATGGTCTTGGTTGCCCACTTTACCCATGGTTGCTTTGCAAGTCATCAAAATTCTTCTCATTTCACCGGAAGGAAGTTTTACGATGGCATACCGTCCTTCTTTACCCGTTAAGACCGCATAGACCCCTGCACTACGTACAATCGCCCCGCCTTGCCCCGGATGCATCTCAATGTTGTGGATTTCAGAACCTAAAGGAATATCTTTCAGGTAAAGAGCATTTCCAACATCCGGAGTTGCTTTCTCACCGGACATAATGGTAGCTCCAACTTTGATTCCGCGTGGAGCCAAGATATATCTCTTGTCACCATCCGCATACCATACGAGCGCAATAAAGGAAGATCTATTCGGATCATACTCTATGGTCTTAACCGTTCCCGGTACACCATCTTTATCACGTTTAAAATCAATCACTCTATAGCGTTGTTTGTGCCCACCACCTTTTTGGCGAACCGTCATACGCCCGGAGCTATTACGACCACCAGACTTTTTCTTCTTTGCCAAAAGGCTCTTTTCCGGCTTATCCGTAGTAAGCTCCTCAAAAGAGTTCGATACTCTCGTACGAAGTCCCGGACTTACTGGTTTATATTTCTTAATTCCCATGAGTTAAACTTTTAAACTTCTCCGTAAATATCAAGCTGTTCACCTTCCGCAACAGTTACGATGGCCTTTTTATAGCTTGAAGTACGACCTTTAACATACCCAGACCGAGTGGCTCTCAACTTGGACTTACCAGGTACAATCATCGTACTGACGTGCTCCACTGTCACATCAAATTTTGATTCAATAGCCTTTTTTATCTCAATTTTGTTGGCCTTTTTATCGACTACAAAAGAGTACTGATTATGGTTTGAACTCAAAAGCTCAGATTTTTCAGTAATGACCGGCTTGATTAAAATGCGTTTTATCATCTTCAGACAATTTAATTCTTAGTGTATTTAGAGCACAGCTCATTGACCACGTTCACTGCACCTTCTTGTAAAAGTATGACATCCCCCTTCAAAAGCTGGTACGTATTAATATCTTTAGCTGCAAGTACATCCACACCGGGAATATTACTTGCTGCTTTCATCACTATCGGGTCAAACTCTTTCGTAACCAATAGCACTTTTTTGAAACCTCCTTTCACTCCGTCTAATATGTTATTCATGGCTTTAGTGCTAGGAGTCTCCATTATAAAATCTTCAATGATTATGATTTCACCGGCGGCCAATTTGGAGGACAGGGCTGAGTTTCTGGCAAGCGCTTTGACCTTTTTATTCAATTTGAAGCCATAATTTCTAGGCTTGGGACCGAATACACGTCCACCACCGCGCAGCACCGGACTCTTTATACTACCCCGTCTAGCCCCTCCCGTTCCTTTTTGCTTGAAAAGCTTTTTGGTAGAGCCTTTAATTTCTCCACGCTCTTTAGCCTTGTGTGTACCTTGTCTCTGTCTGGCCAAGAATTGTTTTACCGCAAGGTACATAGCGTGCTCATTGACTTCGATACCGAAGACGCTATCCAGTAGGTCAGCTTGACGTCCGGTGGCACTTCCTTGAGTATTTAATATATCGATTTTCATTTGTCGTCGATTTAATAGAACCTAAGTTCTTTTATTTTTCAATGATTACAAAAGCACCTTTATGACCGGGTACTGCACCTTTTATTAAAATCAAGTTCTTTTCCGGAAGGACTTTCAAAACAGTAAGGTTTAAGGCCTTCACCCTTTTGTTACCCATTTGGCCGGCCATTCTCATGCCTTTGACTACTTTTGCAGGATAAGATGCGGCGCCAATAGACCCCGGTGCTCTTAGCCGGTTGTGCTGTCCATGCGTCTGGTCTCCGACCCCTCCAAAGCCATGTCTTTTCACGACACCTTGAAAGCCTTTACCTTTGGATGTGCCGACCACATCGACTAGGTCACCTTCTTCAAAGACATCGGCTACAGTCAGTGTATCACCGAGACCTTTATCAATCTCAGCATCTCTAAACTCAACTAATTTTCTTTTAGGGCTTGTATTGGCTTTCGCAAAATGGCCTTTTAAAGATTTCGTTGTATTCTTTTCTTTAGCATCAGCAAACCCCAGTTGGATAGCGTAGTAGCCATCTGTCTCGGGGCGTTTCACTTGAGTAATGGTACAAGGTCCGGCTTCAATTACCGTACACGCCACATTACGACCCGCATCATCATAGATACTGGTCATGCCAATTTTTCTACCTATTAAACCGTTCACAGTTAACGATTTTAAAATTTAAAAAGGAAATATGTTTATATCAGTTGATGGATCATCAGGATGCTGCTTAGAAAAGCTTCACCTGAATATCTACACCACTCGGCAATTCCAACTTGGACAGTGCATCGACCGTCTTAGGAGTTGGAGTAAAGATTTCAATCAAACGCTTATGCGTTCTTAGCTGGAACTGCTCACGAGATTTCTTGTTCACATGGGGTGAACGCAAGACCGTAAAGATCTCTTTCTTCGTGGGCAGCGGAATCGGACCGACTACTAGAGCCCCGCTGTTACGTACCGTCTTCACAATTTTGGCGGTTGACTTATCAACCAAATTGTGGTCATACGAACGTAACTTAATCCTGATTTTCTGATTCATAACCCTGTTTCAAATCAATTAAAAAATTTATTTATGAATTAACAACGCCATTGGCTTCGTCAATTACTTTCTTCGATATTCCTTTTGGAGTTGGTGCATAATGCGAAAACTCCATGGCTGAAGATGCACGCCCTGCGGTAATGGTACGCAAGTTGGTTACATAACCAAACATTTCAGAAAGAGGCACATCCGCTTGGATTGCTATGGCACCTCCTGGCGCAGAATTTTGCCCTTTGGGCAACCCGCGTCTTCTGTTCAAATCACCAATTACAGCCCCTACATACTCTTCCGGTGTAACAACTTCCAGCTTCATAATTGGTTCAAGAAGAACCGGTTTAGCTTGTTTTGCGGCAGCTTTAAATCCTTCTTTAGCACAAAGCTCAAAAGCTATCGGCTTAGAATCCACCGGGTGAGTTTTTCCATCATACACTCTCACCTTCATGCTATCAATAGTGTATCCGGCAAGGACACCATTGCTCATCATTGACTCAAAGCCTTTGATAACGGATGGCAACAATTCCTTGGGAATTGATCCCCCTACAATATCATTTACAAACTGGAGCTTAGTCTTTCCTGATTTAAAGTCTTCGGACTCTAAGAATTCTTCGTCGGCCGGCCCTAATTCAAAGCTCATCACTGCAAACAGCCCGGAGCCACCACTTTGTTTTTTCAAACGCTCGGTATGATCCACAGTATGCGTAAGTGCTTCTTTATAGTTTACTTGTGGTGCTCCTTGGTTACATTCTACCTTAAATTCTCTTTTCAAACGATCGACAAGAATTTCTAGGTGTAGCTCACCCATTCCGCTTATCACGGTTTGGTTGGTATCTTCATTGTATCTTACGATAAATGTAGGATCTTCCTCAGCTAACTTTGCCAAACCCGTTCCTAATTTATCAATATCTTTTTGTGATTTTGGCTCAATCGCCACACTGATTACAGGATCGGGGAAAGTCATACTTTCCAGCACAATCGGCTTATCCAAAGCACAAAGCGTATCACCTGTACGTACATCTTTGAATCCTACAACCGCTGCAATATCACCGGCTTGTACTTCCGGAATAGAATTTTGCTGATTGGCATGCATCTGAAAGATGCGTGAAATCCGCTCTTTTTTACCGGATCTGGTATTCAAGACATAAGACCCTGCATCTAAGTGACCGGAGTACACACGCATATAAGCCAATCGACCGACATAAGGGTCTGTGGCAATCTTAAACGCTAGAGCAGCAAAAGGCTCATCGACTGAAGGCCTTCGTATCTCCGGTTCTTCTGTGTCCGGGTTAATGCCTTCGATACCGTCAATATCTACTGGAGATGGCAGGTAAGTACAAACTGCATCGAGTGCTGCTTGTACACCTTTGTTTTTGAAAGCCGACCCACACATCATTGGGATAATTTTCATATCCAACACAGCAGCCCGAATTGCTGTCTGTAACTCTTCTATGGAAATAGAATCCGGATCATCAAAGAATTTCTCTAAGATTTCGTCATTATATTCAGCGACCGACTCTATCAAATTGCTTCTATATTCTTCGACTGTATCCTTTAAATCTTCCGGAATCGGAATTTCTTTGTAGGTCATTCCATGTGTCTCATCATCCCAAACAATCGCCTTATTGGATAATAAATCAACAACCCCTCTAAAATCATCCTCTGCACCAATTGGTACTTGCAAAGGCACCGGATTAGCACCTAATTTTTCTCTAACATCATTAACCACATTAAAGAAGTCTGCCCCGGAGCGATCCATCTTATTGACAAAGCCTAAACGCGGCACCTTATATCTATCCGCCTGCCGCCATACTGTTTCCGATTGTGGTTCTACACCTGAAACTGCACAAAACAAAGCGACCACACCGTCCAACACCCGGAGTGAACGTTCTACTTCGACCGTAAAATCCACGTGTCCCGGAGTATCAATAATATTGATTACGTACTCCTTGCCTTTCCAATTCCAATGGGTTCTTGTTGCAGCGGAAGTAATGGTAATGCCCCTTTCCTGCTCTTGCTCCATGAAGTCCATTGTAGCGGCACCGTCATGCACTTCCCCAATCTTATGATTGATACCGGTATAGTACAAGATTCGCTCGGTCATAGTCGTTTTTCCGGCGTCAACATGTGCTGCAATTCCAATATTCCGTGTAAACCTTAAATCAGTCATTTCTACTATTATGCTTTAAAATGAGCAAACGCTCTGTTCGATTCAGCCATTTTGTGTACATCTTCTCTTCTCTTTACTGCGGCGCCTTCTCCTTTTGCTGCAGCCATCACTTCGTTAGCTAATTTTTCAGCCATTCCTCGTCCTCCACGCTTACGCGCAAAAGTAATTAACCATTTCATCCCGACGGTCACTTTACGTCTAGCCGGCAATTCAACCGGAATCTGAAAGGTCGCTCCACCAATTCTTCTGCTTCTCACTTCCACTTGTGGCATCACATTGTTCAACGCTTTTCTCCAGATTTCCAATTCGTTTTCAGAAGTCTTTTCTTTGACGATATCCATAGCATCGTAAAAGATTTTAAAAGCCAAGCTTTTTTTACCTTCAAGCATCAAGTTATTAACAAAACGAGTAACCATCTGGTCATTGTACCGTGGATCCGGAGCGAGATACCTTACTTTTGGTTTTCTTTTTCTCATCTTTTCAGATTATTTTTTAGGCCGCTTTGTGCCATATTTTGAACGACTTTGTTTTCTATCATCTACACCCGCTGTATCCAATGCGCCTCTTACCACGGTATATCTTACACCCGGCAAATCCTTTACTCTCCCCCCTCTAATCAGCACGATGGAGTGTTCTTGAAGGTTGTGACCTTCACCGGGGATATAAGCAATCACCTCAATTCCGTTGGTCAATTTCACCTTGGCGACCTTTCTCAAGGCGGAGTTTGGTTTCTTTGGTGTTGTGGTGTACACTCTTGTGCACACGCCCCGTTTTTGGGGACAACTATCCAAAGCCCTAGACTTGCTCGCCATGACGATCTTCTTGCGGCTTTTACGAACTAATTGGTTAATTGTTGGCATAAAGTAATTCTTAATTAGTGGACAAACCACCTTGTTAAAAAAGCGAATGCAAAGGTACTATTTTTTCTGATAAGATGAAACTTATTTTTCAAAAAAAAAAGATTCTCTCCACGTGTGTTTTTACAACTATTTGATTATCAGTAACTTACAGCTAGCTCAGCCCCTTTAAAAAAGAAAATAAATTGGCCCCTACATCTAGGTAATTTAATCAAAACCAATAAAAAAAGGAGCAGCTAAGCAGCTACTCCTTTTGTTTTACTTCCCACTAAGGGAAAATATCACTTTCATTTTGAGACTAGTAAGACCAAAGATCTTGCTCATAATTGAAGATGGAATTCTTGATTTTCTGACCTTCTAACAAGGCATCGACACCATTTGTCATGTAGTCCGCAATCCTTCGATCCCGGTTATTAGACTCCTTGATAATATAACTGGAGAAGAATCTCATCTCCAACAAATCTTCCCAAGAAATTGGACTGGCTTCATTCCCTTCAAAGTTAGCTACTCGATACTTGGCAAACCATTCCCGGGAATCCGGATAATAAATCCAAAATAGCGGTTGCTCTCTTAAAAAATTACCATTCTCATCCAATTTGTCAATAATCGGAGCAATCCCAAGGATTCGCACTCTCATGGTAGAGGACTCCGCATCAAAGAACCACATTTCCTTAATTCTAAAACGCTTTACGTCTTCCGGATTTGTTTCATTCCTTGTGACGACCATTTTCTCTTCATAGGTATCCGGATCCACAACATAGGATGTATCTGCAAAAAAGAGCATTTCTTCAACATCAGCACTGGAGATGGGATTAGAAAACTTATCATCCAGCACACTATACGCTGTGAGAGCACCATCCTTCAATCCATCCACAATGATAGAAAAGAAAGGCTTCTCCGGATAAGCAAAGCTCAGATTCATTTTCTCTCTCACATCTATGACCCTCCAGATTTTTTTTGACCACAAGATGTCTCCTTCACGCAAAGCTTCATAGGGCAGGATTCTCTTTTCTCCTATCAATTTGCGCTCTACAACATCATCCAAAGGCTTGTCCGGATAATCCAAATCTGATGTCTCGGTTTTTACACTTTCTGCATCTTGGGCATAAAGTCCTGTGGACAAAAAAGCAACCACGAATAATGGCAAAATCAATTTTAGCATCTTCATTTTCTCAATTATTTATTTATCTGTGTTTAGATTACCTAAACGAATTTTGATGTTACTTTATTTTGAAGACCATAGATCCTATAGGGCGACCGGCCTTATCCCCCGGACATCTTGCTTTGATTTTATCAAAGTAATAGACATCTCCAGGTTTCGCAGCCATGACCATTCTCTTTGCCTGTGGACTAAAACGCTCTCCTTTCACTATAATCGGCACAGGATCTTGTCTTTTCTTCTGGTAGGTAAATTCATAGCCTTGTATCTTACATCTTGCGTCAAAGTCAAACCCAACCAACTCCGCTCGAATACCGGGCTGGGCTTTCATAGTTCCACTTCCTATACGTCCACCGCGTGCGGTAGGCCCTGTACCCATCATAGGTACCGGATCAGGAATCTTCTTGACTCTAAACTTCTTCTTCACCGGCTTATCTCCACCGGTAACAATGATATAAGCTTCTTTCATCGGGCGGGTAGGATGTACTACATAAGAGCTTTTACCTGTCTTCTTGATTCCTAAACCGGGAGCAGAGACTTTTAATTTACTTGTCTCAATTCCTGCCGCAGATACCGTCACCGGATTGTCCACCCCTACATAAAACACATTCATCTTATCCGCAGCCACGGCTACTGATTTTTGTCCTACTTCGTAAGCAAATTCTCCTTTGGTCGTTTCCGCTTTTCCGGTCAAGGGATTCGTCAAAGTAATCGCCACAGTGTGTTTGTGCGTCCCAATTCTTCCGGCAGTTTCAGAGAATTGTGCTTTACCATCCTTTACCGGCAAACTCTTTCCATCGACCTTAATGGTCATATTCTTTACCTGAGAAGAATACGCACTCAAAAAGATTTCAGCAGTATATTTCTGACCTTCCAACAAGTATCCCTTAGGCGCTTTAGCTACCACGTTATACTTGTCCATGACGATGGTTTCTCCTTTTACTTTATTCAAAAAGTAGTTAAGCAAAGCAGTAGCCGATGACTTTGCATCCACCTGAAACTTAGACAGCATAGGCAACACCGCTGCTACGGGCATTTGGTAGAAGTTATAATCCGCCCAGTTTTTCTTCTCCGTTTTTTCCGGTATAGGCTCCGTTTTTAGAGGTAAAGCGCTTTCAAAGCTCGCTCTATCCTTTTCATCAACAAGACCCAACAACTGAGCCCGGACTTCATCAATCTTCGCTTTTAGCTTCATACCTTCAGAATCATCAGAAGGATCCATCCCTACTAAGATTCTTGTAGGTACACTTTGGTCTTTGTATCCAACCGGCAGGTTCGTCTCTTCATCAACCCCCCCTGACTCTTCAATCAAGCGATTTCTCAAGTCTTCAATGTATTGGTTAAAATCATTCGCCATACTGATGACCTGGTCTGCCTTCTGTTTGTAGGCCTTATTTTCATCCGTTTTGTAGGTATCAGCTTGTTTATCAATGATTTTCTTTATCTCCCCATTGCTGGATGTGACAATCTGACCACTTTTTATATTTCCTTTATCCAGTTTGAAAAAGGCATTAAATATTTCCGCAGACGCACTCAAAGCCAACATTGCTGTCAGAACTAAGTACATTAAGTTAATCATTAACTGTCGCGGCTCCTTTGGTATTGACATAGGTTAATCGTTTTTAATTTGAGAGAATTATTTCGATTGAAATGGCTTATGCCTGACGATTAGGATTCATCGCATTCAACATATTACCATACACACTATTCAAAGAACCAAGGTTTTGGTTAAGTGATTTCATTTCTTCTTTATAACGCTTAGCGTCTTCGACAGAATCTGCCAGATTGGACATGGCTTCATTCAGCTTAGCATAAAAGCCGCCCATTGCTTTGATTTGTTCGGACGTACCGGAGAAGTCCACCTCCTGCAATGCCTTTAGAGAAGACATACTCTTAGACATGATTTGAAGCTCACTAAGCATACCGCCTAGTTTTTCTTCGACAGCTTCACCTCCCAGACCTCCACCGGAAGCACCGGCGACTAAAGGAGTCACATCCCCATCATATTGATTCAATCCGGGATAAAGCTTTTCCCAATAGTAATCAGGCTCCGGCCCAATAATCCCAAGGAAAAAGAAGATAAATGCTTCTGTCATCATTCCGGCAGTTAGCATTTCTGTCGCATGAGGCCAGTGCAAGATTTTGAAAAGTGCACCAAGAAGTACAACTGATGCCCCAACCCCAATAATTAAATTCTTTAGGTACTTAAACCCCTTTGAATGAAGAAAACTCATTTTTTAAAATTTTTCGGTTACAAATTAATTTCCAATGCCAAATGTACACAAAATTGGCTAATTGCCACATGTACAGCAAGAAAAGTATGTTTTTTTGTGAAAATATGAACAAATTTCAGCAGAATGGGGAGCAGAACTCCCCATTTTCTCTAATTCTGCTAAAACATCACTGATGTATTCGATTAAAAGTCCTTGGCCGAACGTCCTAAGAAAGACAAGGCACAACGGAATCCAATGTATGACTTCGTAGTATCTTGGAATTCCCAAGAGCGGGTTCCTGTTTCCAAGAAGTACCCCACATCTTTCCATGAGCCACCACGGACAACTTTTCTCTTTTGTGCTTCGGGAGCATCTTCGTCCGCTGCAAATCTCACGTCCGGATTCAAATCATGAATGAAAGAATAAGAGTTCTCATAGAACGCAGACTCTGTCCACTCCGCTACATTACCGGCCATATTATACAGTCCAAAATCATTTGGATAATAAGCATCTGCCTTTACGGTATAGAGCCCACCATCTTCAGGATAATTACCTCTACCCGGCTTAAAGTTGGCCAACAAGCAGCCTTTAGAGTTTCTTAGATAATAATCTCCCCAAGGGAATCTGACCAAATCGTGTCCACCGCGAGCCGCATATTCCCATTCATGCTCAAAAGGTAATCTAAAATCTTCTGAATTTAGCGCACCATTTCCGCCATAAGAATTCCACAGTAATGTTCGCCAGTAGGAGAATGCTCTAGCTGTCTTCCAGCTAACACCAACTACAGGATAGTCATCAAACGCCGGATGCCAAAAATAGTTACGTGTCATCGGCTCATTATAAGAATAAGCAAAGTCACGAATCCAAACCAATGTGTCCGGATAAATATTGACCTCTTCTTTATGGAGAAAATCGGTTCTAGACTGATCCGGTCTGGCATGTGCCATTCCTTTCCAATCTTTCCATTGATACTCGAATTTTAGTTGAGAGACGTCCATTTCCCGTTGTCCGGCAAAACGGTCATCTCCTTGATAAAACATATCTTCCAAAGTTTCATCGGTATAATCCAAGTCTTGATCCCAATCAATGTATGTATTTCCATTATCATCTTCAATAAAATGATCCATCATAGCATGTGCGATAGAGTCTCTAACCCAATCCACAAACTGCCGATACTCATTATTGGTGATTTCGGTGGCATCCATATAAAATCCACTAATGGATATGGCTTTGTTTCGAGCCATCATGGTCCCTGTAATATCTTCATCACTTGCACCGATGTGCAATCTTCCGGATGGCACATTCTCCATTCCATAAGGATTAATACCTTTCCAAGATGGACGATCCAGTACTCCGACAAGCTGTCCGTTTCCTTTGCGGCCACATGAAGACAGGCCAATTGTTAGTACTAGACCAACCATTAAAAACTTAGTTAAATTTCTCATTTTTGACACCCTAATTTTCACATTTTAAAATTACTGGAATGTGTACGTTTTGCCGGTTAAAGACCAAGCTAGAACTTTAAAACCAACAAAAGAAAAGCAAAAGTAATAATTATTTTGCAAATCTTCCGCATTCCAAACGACAATATTCGTACCAATATTCTCTTTCAACAAGATATTTGCGCTAAACCTGCTAAAAGTAACGGGGATTATAAATCACTTTTGGCAGCCGTCCTTCCCCTAATTTTTTATTTAGCGTATAGACCACTGCTACTTCGTGGTTCGCATCAAAAACCGTTCTGAGCGGCAAAATATTGTATTCGTAGGAATAAAAAAGCTGAAAGTGCTCATTTAGCCTAATTCCTGCTATTCCTCCTACGGACTCTCTTGTCTTTTTCTCTATCCCACGCAAACTGATGCCTAGTGAATAGACCCCATTCCACACGCCCATGACCATCGCTTGACTTTGTACTATTTTATTATTTGCGTAAGCTTGCAGCCTTAATTGCAAACTGATGGCACTGGATACTTCTAACTTATAATTAGCTTGCGCAAAATAATGCCGTTCTATCGGGATAGACAATGGATCTATTTTGGCTTTTCCCGCAAGGGCATTGAGCACAGAAACCCCTATACCTAAGTTACGATAACGGCTATACAATCCAAAATCAACGGTATAAGTGTTGCCCGAGAAAGGCACCGAACTCAACAAAACATCATGGTGGTTCACTTGCCCATTGCCATAATCACCACCCGGTGTACGCAGCTTGGAGCCGTCATACTCAATCCTAAGCAACCCGCCTCGAGTACCGATGGCCACAAAAGCATCATCCCCTACTACCTTTTGATAGCTGATTCCTAATTGAATCCGTTGTATCTTATGTGCCCCGATATTCGTCTGCTGAAAACCTGTGCTAACCCCACCGGACATGATACCCACCGGCATATCCAAGGAGAAGTATTGACTCGACGGGCTGCCGGAAAACCCCGCCCATTGTTGGCGCACTAGCCCCACCGCTTGAAGTGATTCCGAAGTCCCTACAGCAGCCGGATTCCGCAACCCATCATGGAGCATAGCAAAACTATACTGCTCCACCTGTTGGCCATGCAGCACGGTAGCAAAGAATAGAAAGAAAAATATTAGTTTTTTCAACTCTTTTGAAAGGGTTTAGCAGAATAAACAAAATGAAGGCTTGCGAAGATAGTAATTATCTCATCAATCTGCTTCTTTTTTTTACTACTTGAAGCACTTTTTTTCCCAAAACTGTTTTTTTGTCGGTTTTTGGGCTAAAACTCAATTTGCAAACCATCATAAGCAAGCTGTACATTTATCGGTAATTGCCGGCTAATGGTTTCGTATTTGCCCATGATATGACTCATGTGTATCAAAAAAGATTTCTTTGGCTTGACTTTCTCTATAAAGGCTAAAGATTCGGTCAAGTTAAAATGAGAATGGTGCTCATGCTTATGCAAGGCATTGACAATGAGTATATCACAGCCGATAATCTTTGCCATCTCAGTCTCGCTTACATATTTGGCATCCGTAATATACACCAAACCATCAAATCGAAAACCCAATATCGGCAATTGCCCATGAATCACTTCTATAGGCTGAATATCCAAGCCGGCAATAGAAAAAACCGGGTCTTTAGCAATCGGATGGAGAGCAAACCTAGGGACTCCGGGATATGGATTTGCGGAAAAGCAATAACTGAATCGAACTTTCACGTCTTCCAAGACGCGGGCTAAGCCATACACGGGCATATCTGCCTTTCGGCGAAAAAAAATAGGCCGCACATCATCCAAGCCAATGATATGATCATTATGTTCATGGGTCAATAAGATAGCATCTATAGAATGGACCTTTTGCGCAAGCATCTGCTGCCTAAAATCCGGCCCGGAATCAATCACTATCCGATGCGCTCCAAAGGAAATTAAACCGGCCACACGGAGTCGTTTGTCCCGAGGGTCTGAAGATTGGCAAACGGCACAATCACAGCCAATCACAGGCACCCCTTGAGATGTGCCGGTCCCCAAGAAGGTAAAACTACGTTTCATCTTCTAATTTCTTTTTGGCCACTTGCAACAGATAGTACATATCCAAAGACTCTTCGGTCAAACTCTTTTCATCCACTTCGATGCTGGACAAAATCTCTGAAAGGGCATTGATTCGTGCTTCTGTATCAAAAAAACGATTAATGACGGCTATTTTACGATGCTCTACGATGGCATATCCCGAAACAAAGCTGCCCTTTTCGTATCGAATGGTATAGCCGATTTCTTTCAGCAATGTCTCTACCTTCTTAAGTGTACCTTTTGTGTATCTCATTTCAGATTTTTAATGGTCAGTGTCTCCTTCTTCCAGCCGGCGCTGCTGCTCTTCTCTCATCCGTTCATACTTTGTTTTGGCAAAAATATCACGCGGAAGAAAGAACTTTTTAGCCCCTTCCGGCTGAGACGGCTTGGCCGACTCGGCATCTTCTAATTCGTCCTTATAGTAGTAGGCAGCAAAAATACCTGCGATAGCCCCTATGATATGACTTTCATACGAAATCCTAGCTTTGGGCAAAAAGCCGTAAAACAGCCCGCTATACAAGGTCAAAACAACTAAGGAGATGGCAATAGATCTAACATTTCGTCGAAAGACACCTGTCCAAAACAATAAGGCCGCCATCCCATATATGATACCGCTTGCGCCAATATGAAAAGCGGTCTCCTTCCCAAAAAGCCAGACGCCGATACCCGTCAAAAAATATATCAAAAAAAAGCTTTTTAGGGCTATCTTCCGATAAAAATAGAACAAAAAAAAGCTCAAACCGGCAAAAGACAACGTATTGCCAAACAAATGCCCCCAATCCCCATGAATCAATGGACTTGTCAAAATACCGGATATTCTAGGCACGGACAAAGGCTTTAGACCAAAATAGAGACCCAACTCATACCCACCGACCACTTTGACAATGTGAATGACCCAAATTAGGATTAAGAATCCAATTGGAAAGGCCAATTTTCGCCACTCTTTTTTACTCCACGCTGTCTTGGGACTACCCACAGTAGATAATTTGATTTGATTCAAAAACAAAAAGTCTTAAATTTAGTTTCAGCAACTCAGACTAAGACAACAAATCAACAATATCCAAAAGTAAAGGATTTAGCTTTTGCTTATCCTTGATGGCCTTCTCAAAAGGGGTATAAACGATGTCCTTACACTTTTTTCCGACCAATACGCCACTCACCCCATCTACTAGAGCCTTCACGGCTTCCATCCCCAATCTACTGGCAAGCATACGATCCATACAAGTCGGGCTTCCTCCCCGTTGGATGTGCCCCAGTATGGAAACACGCATTTCGTACTGTTCGAAGCCCTTAGCCTTGACTTGGTCTGCAATGGCAAAAGCGCCACCGGCATCATCTCCTTCGGCGACAATGACCAAGGCCGAATTTTTCCTTTTCAGGGAGTTTTTGCGCAAGCGATGCACCAGTTCATCTATATCCGTCTTACTTTCCGGTATCAACACCGCTTCGGCTCCGGTAGCGATACCCACCCGCAAAGCAATAAATCCGGCATCACGCCCCATCACTTCAACAAAAAACAAACGATCAAATGAATTGGCCGTATCTTTTATTTTATCAATCGCTCGCATAGCTGTATTGATAGCGGTATCATACCCTATCGTATAATCTGTCCCAACCAAATCATTATCAATCGTCCCCGGCAGTCCCACAAACCTAATATCCGGATGTTCTTTCATGAAAATACGTGCACCGGTGAGTGTCCCATCTCCTCCAATCCCTACGACACCTTCAATACCATGTTTTTTTAGATTGTCATAGGCAATCTGTCGCCCTTCAGGCGTCCGAAATCGATTACTTCTTGCGGAGCGCAAGATTGTCCCGCCAAGCTGAAGGATATTACTAACAGAATGTCCATCCATTTCTTCGATTTCGTCTTCTATCATTCCACGATACCCCCGATAGATTCCATAAGGAGTAATTCCGGAATTGATAGCGGTGCGAACGACAGCGCGAATGGCTGCGTTCATACCCGGTGAATCTCCACCGGAGGTAAAAACACCAATTTTCTTCATCTGTTTCTATTTTTTGGTTTATGTGTACTGACAAGAATCCTTGCGGAAAAAATCCCAAAAGAGACTTTCCAAATAAGGTTACTTCTCTAAGTTTCATACTAGTTGATTACAAATACCTACGCCTAACCGTTTTCATAAAGACTTTCGCTGTTTTAAGCCTATCTTTCGACATCCAGTTCAATTTATCTACCACGTTATGACTAAGATAAACCTTAGCATCTTCAAAAGAGTTGAGTGTATTCAAGTCCTTAAGCGTGGCCTTAAACAGCTTATCGTCCCCATCAAAGAGCTTGCTGATAGTCAACAGTCGATCATTAATGGCAAAGGCTTTATTCAAGTCCGAAACCGGCCGATTCTGTAATTTTTCCGAAAGGTCGGTCGCTTTCTTAAAGGTAAAAAGCTTTTCGTGCTCCTCACGAATGGCCTTTGGTGGCGGTGGTGGGGGCACTACCGGAGCGGCTACCGATTCCGGTATCGGTTCAGGCTTCGGCTCTGGAGAAGGGGGCGGTACTGATTTTTCTACTACCACCGTTTTTTCCAAAACAGGCTCTTCAGCCACCGGTGGGACAATATCTTGTACCTTTTTGGTTACCGGAACCGCCTTGACCGGTTTGGGCTTCGTTTTGACTCTTTTGGGCGTACTCTTTTTCTCTTCAAACAAAAACATCTCATAAAGCGAACGGATGTATCCTTTCATCAAATCTTTTTCGATGTCAGATATTTCAGCGGCATTCAGCTCCAAGCCATCCAACAAATATTGAATTTTGCGGATTAGCATTTGGCCTTTTTTTACATCTATTGGCATGGGTCAATTTTTTACTAAAGAACAAGAATTATTAACGACTTCCAAACGGTAAAGGTATAAAAACTTGTTGATTATTTTACGCAAGTATAACTAATATTCACTTTTCACCTATAATATCCTGTTGACTTCGATGATTTTTGAACCTTTTTGGATAAAAAAAAGCTCAGAATGGTAGTTTGGTGAATCATATCACCCAAAAAATCAAACGAAGTCTTAGGTCAGACCCGATTGAAAATTGTACTTTTGCAGCAAATTCTCAAATAGATGTTTTTAGAACCACATTTTAAGGGTCAACGTAGCGGTTGGATTGAAGTCGTGTGCGGCGCCATGTTTTCAGGTAAAACAGAAGAACTTATCCGCCGATTGAAGCGGGCGACTTTTGCCCACCAAAAAGTTGTTATTTTCAAACCCAGCATTGACATCCGCTACGCAGATACCGAAGTCGTATCTCATGATAAAAATGCTTTATTAGCGATTCCGGTAGATCATTCATCCGAAATATTGAAGCAAGTCGGCGAGGCCACCGTTGTCGGGGTTGATGAAGCTCAATTTTTTGACGATGGATTAGTCGAAGTCTGCCAACAACTGGCTTTAGATGGCAAAAGGATTGTGGTAGCCGGCTTGGATATGGATTTTTTGGGCAAGCCATTCGGCCCGATTCCTTCTTTATTGGCCGTTGCTGAATACATTACAAAAGTTCACCCTATCTGTGTCCATTGTGGCAATTTAGCGACCCACTCTTATCGCCTTACGGCTGAAAAATCAAAAGTATTGCTTGGAGAGAAGGATAGTTACGAGCCCCGTTGCCGAAAATGTTTTTCGATGGGCAATATAATGGATTTTCATGCGAATGATTAATCTTCCTGTGCACCAACCTTTGAAGCCATGCTCCTAACCATAGACATCGGCAATACCGCCACCAAATATGGTATTTTTGACCGCAAGGGAAGCTTACTGCACAGGGGCGTGGTGACTAACCCTTCGAGTATCCCCCAAAACATATTGGAAGAATATTCTGTTAAATCGGCCATTTATAGTGCGACAGGTCAAATCTCTGACGTTATGATGGCTCAAATCAAAGGATTTGAACACCACGTAAAATTAGACCATCTCATCCCTGTGCCCATTACTTCTGAATACACGACTCCTGCCACCTTAGGGAGAGACCGGTTAGCAGCGGTTTGTGGGGCTCATTGGTTATTTCCGGAGCAAAACATCTTGATAATTGATGCCGGAACCTGCATCACTTATGAAGTATTGACCGCCAACGGGCACTATCTTGGGGGCAATATTGCCCCGGGATTGAAGATGAGATTGCAGGCCATGCACGAGTTTACTGCCCAATTGCCAATAGTTCCCTTATCTTTGCCACCAAGTTTTATTGGCAATAGTACAAAAACAGCCCTACAAAACGGAGCCGTGATGGGGAGTTTGATGGAAATATCAGACTTTAGGCGTCGAATTCAGCGGAAGCTCGGTAAAACCAAAACAATTCTTACCGGTGGAGATGCGATTTTCTTGGCAAATAGCTTAAAATTTAAGACCTTTGTCCATCGTGACCTTGTTTTGACCGGATTGTATAGCATTTATGCGTACAATTTTTTTACGAAAGTGTAGTTTTTAAACCCTGTTTGTCACAAGACACCACATTTGATAGCAGCCTTACTAGGCTTATCATTTCAGAAAAAATACTGAATGAACATAAAGAAATTCTTTTTTATCCTTGGACTACTTGTCCCTACGATTGCTTTTTGTCAACCCCAAGTCCAATCCCCTTATTCGAGATTAGGCATGGGGGACTTCAAGTCATTTGAGACCCTGTCTTCCCGTTCTATGGGGGGGCTTTCGGCTATTTATCATGACAGAAACAACATGAACCCCATGAATCCGGCTTCTTTTGCCTTTTTGGGGGCGACTTCGTTTGACATTGGGATTAGTGCACGCAACTACACCATAAAGTCTCAAAACACATCCATCACCAACTGGTCCGGCGCCATGGACAATATCAACTTGGGGATTTCCTTAGTCAATGACTACAATAGAGAGTTGGAAGGGAAAAAAAGTAATTGGCGCTTTGGAATGGGGATTGGCTTGGCTCCTTACACGACTGTAGGCTATGACATTGAGACCACCATCACCAAAAATGACTTGACCGCAGATTATACATTTTCCGGCAACGGTGGCTCCTACCAAATTAACTGGTCGAATGCGGCCAAATACAAAAATTTTGCCTTTGGCGCCAATCTAGGCTTCTTATTAGGGAAAGTCTCCGAAACACAGAAAAACACCTTTCAGGACACGGTAGTACACATTTACAATAACGAATTCATCACAGATTATAGCTACAAAGGCACCAACTTAAAACTAGGTGGAATATGGGATTATCACTTCAAAGACAAGACCAAAGAAGATGGTTTGCGCGGTGATTTAATGACCATCGGCGGCTACATCCAACCCGGTTTCAACCTAAAAACCACCCTGAATCAAAAAATCAATAGAATCAGCAGAGCCTATGGCATCCGAGATTCTGTATTGTATGCGAATGAAGAAAAATATAGCGGCCAACACCCCATGCTCTATGCCATCGGGGTCGGCTACGAATTCAAAACACTCTATCGCCTAGGCATCAATTACGAAGGCGCAAACTGGAGTCAATTTTCTCGAGGCTTCCGCCAAGACCATCTAGGAAGTGCCGGTAAAATCTCTTTGGGCTACGAAAAACTACCCGATTTGAAAGCCTACGACAGCTATTGGAAGAAAATGGCCTTTAGAGCCGGCGCCTTCTATGGTAAAGACCCTAGATTTGTTAATGATTCGCAAATTCGCTTCTATGGTATAACGATAGGCGGGGGATTCCCCGTTATCATTCCCAGACAGGACATTTCTTTTGTCAATCTTGGATTAGAGATTGGGAAAAGCGGGATTCCGACAGACTTGGATCAGACTTATGTGAAGTTTTCAATGAGTTTTAGCCTAACCGATAAATCATGGTTTTTCAAACAAAAATACTACTAAAATGACAAAGACGAAATCCGCACTCTTGCTTATCGCTCTATTTGTTTTTGCTGTTGTCACACAAAGTGTCGCCCAATGCGGGACTTTTGACCAAGCACCCAACAAAGACGAAGCCGTAAACAATCACGTAATCTATCGCCAACAAATCAAAAAAGGGGATTTTAAGGCCGCTTATCCCATTTGGAAAAAAGTTTTTGATGTTGCTCCGGCAGCCGATGGCAAACGATCCACACAATATACGGATGGTGTCGATATCTACAAGGACTTCCTAAAAACAGAGACGGACGAAGCCAAAAAAGCAGACTACAAGAAAAAAATAGTGGCCTTGTATGACCAAATGGCTCAATGCTACCCGGACGAAGCCAGTTATGCTTACGGCCGAAAAGCCTATGATTTGCTCTACACTTTCAATGCGCCTAGAAAAGAAATCTATGATGCCGGCATGAAAGCACTGGAGTTGGGTGGTGAAAAAACAGAGTACATCGTTTATTATCCTTTGACGGAAGCCGTTCTTTATCTCTTCCCTTTAAAGCAACTTTCTAAGGAAGAAGCCAGAGCCGCCTACCAAAAAATGATGGAAGTTGCTGATTTGAATATCAAAAACAATAAGGCCGAAGCCGCTAATTGGCAAAAAACTAAAGGAGATACTAAAACAGCTTTTGAAGCCATCGAAGACTATATCTTTGACTGTGACTACTTCAAAGCCAAGTTAATGCCTGCTTACAAAGCAGATCCTGAAAACTATGAACTAATCAAGTCCACCTACAAAGAGCTTGTCCAACATGGTTGCACGAAGGATGATCCTGAGATTGCCAGCCTTGCGGCAAAATATGATGCCAAGGCCAGTGCTATCAATGCACAAAAAACAGCGGAGTTTGAAGCCGAGCATCCTGCTCTAGTTGCCAGTAAACTATATAAATCTGGTGACTATCGCGGAGCAGCAGCGAAATACCGGGAAGCCATCGCCGCAGAAAGTGACCAGGACAAAAAAGCCACGCTTTATTTTTCTTTAGCTTCTATCGAAGGTAGAAAATTAGGGCAGTACTCCAAATCCCGTGCGGATGCTTTGCAAGCAGCCAAACTACGCAGCGGCTGGGGAAAACCTTACATTCTAATTGGCGACCTGTACGCTAAGACCAGTAAGAAGTGTGGAGATGCCTTCGAGTCACGCCTCGCTATTATCGCAGCCGTTGACAAATGGGCTTACGCCAAATCCATTGACCCTAGTGTGGCTTCCAATGCCAATAAAAAAATTGCTTCCTACCGCAAACACTTCCCCGATAAAGGTGAAGCGCACATGCGCGGATTACACTCCGGAAGTCCCGTAAAAGTAAAATGCTGGATTGGAGAAACCGTAAAACTTCGAGTCAACTAAAATGACGGTGTAACGGTATAACGGTGTAACGGTATAACGGCATCCAACTCCGGAAATAAAGTACCAAAACTTCAATAAAAGACGAGACTTTACGAGTGCCAAAACTTCGAGTTAACTAATCTTCTTGCCTGAAAAACTTATCGGGAAAGCCCTACTAAAAATTAGTAGGGCTTTTTTTGTTTCGTAATTCAACTTTCCAAAAGTTTAGAACTTTTGGAAAGTTAAGTAGGCTACCATACACCATTTTATGGGATTATTGCATCTACTATTTGTTAGGGGCGTGAACTATTATCTTTCCAAAAGTTTGGAGCTTTTGGAAAGTTTGGTCAAAAAAAATAAGTAACTGTTTAGGTGATTCTATTTTAAGGCAAAAAATAGGCGTTTTTGTGTATGTTGACGTAGGGACGCACGGCCGTGCGTCCCTACGTGAGAAAATTTTAGCAAAAACAGGCGCAAAAAGGGCATTTTTTGACCAAAATAGTGGGTACCTAAACAGTTACAAAAATAATTAGTATTTTTACGAAAAGTAACTACATCGTAGTTACTAAAAATAAAATGATTACCGATGAAAAAATTAATGCTCCTTTTTGTGCTCTTTACAGGGCTATTTTTTGCCGATTGCTCTTCTTCTAAGCCTGCCGTCTCTGAAACGACCACCACGCCGGAAGAGAAAACGCCCCCAAAACCAAAGAAAAAATATCTTTCCAAACCCGGTTGTGTCAAATGGGATGACCTGCCCTACGCCGAAAAAGAAGAAGCCGAAAATAACTACGTCATCTATCGGGGACGGCTAAAAAACAAAGATTATAAAAGTGCCTATGATTTTTGGAAGAAAGTCTATGAAAAAGCACCCGCCGCTGATGGAATGCGCAAAACCGTCTTCTTGGATGGGGTCGAATTCAATATCCAATTCTACAACCAAACAAAGGATACCACCCAACAACGCCAATACGTCAATACCATCAAAAAGCTCTATCAAGAAGCCATGGATTGCTATGGTGATGAAGGCTATTTTAATGGATTATTGGGTTTTGACTTGTATTAT
>JALVCY010000202.1 GCA_027009605.1 Saprospiraceae bacterium | reverse complement strand
ACTAGAAGTAAAACTATCAGGGGCTTTAGCCCCATTAACTGAACAAATAAAAAAAAGGGGCTAATTTTTCAAGTCAAATCACTGTGATATTTATCGAAATGTAGGGGACAAAACCCGACTGCGCCCATATCTCCCCGATAGCTAGTAAGGAAGAAAACAGAATAAAAATATTGTGGACTAAGAGCATCCCACTACATCCTACTTCTCAGAATAATCTCAACTACGCAAGGCAGCGTTTTTCTACATCATACGTTTTTGTAAACAAATTCGTACTGACTTACTATTTTAATAATTCCTTTAAAGGCGCTTGTGAAGATTCATTGGGTTGGTACGCAGATTTCAATTGTATAAAAATAAAAAAACATGAAAAATACAATTACACTTATTCTCTTTTTGGGTCTTCTTTTTCCGACAACAATCTCCCATGCACAGTCCTGTCTCCCCAACGGCATCACCTTTACCACCCAAGGACAGATTGATAGTTTTTCTATTCATTATCCGGGGTGTACGATGATTGAAGGAGATGTTAACATGGGTGGAATTGTTTTAAATAATCCAATTATCAATCTTGAAGGTTTGGCTAATTTAACGTCTATTGGAGGAAATTTAATCATAAGGAATAACTATAACTTAGCTAGCATAGATGGCTTGGTGAATCTAAGTTCCATTGGGGGAGATTTGGCCATAGGGGATAACAGTACACTGGAAACCATAGCAAGCTTGAATCTAATTTCCGTTGGGGGAGATTTGTCCATAGAGTATAATTATTCACTAGCAAACATTGACGGATTAAAAAACTTAACTGATATTGAGGGAAGCCTCTCTATTAAAGCCAACGAAGCTCTGACTAATATAGACGGCTTGATTAATTTAACTGAAATTGGCGAAGATTTATACATATTTGGCAATCCCATCCTAGCTGATATAGACGGTTTATTGAGCTTAACAACTATTGGAAAAGATTTAAAAATAACTGACAATGCTACACTGACCAATTGTTGCGCCATCCAAAATCTACTCACAACGCCTGCTGCTATAGGTGGTAACATTGTAATCCACCACAACCCATCAGAATGCAGTAATGAAAACGAAATACTAGCAGCCGATTGTGTTACATCTATTCAAACTCCTACTAGGAAAATAGATATTTCCATCTCTCCAAATCCTGCTAACAACCTAATCTATATTTCTGCAAAGAATCAACAAAGCATAGACAAGGTATTGATTTACAATAATTTAGGTGAGTTGGTGCTTGCGCAAAAAGATGCAAAAGTGGACGTGAGTCATTTACCGAAAGGGCTTTATTTGGTGAAGGTGCAGGCTGGGAATAAAATGGGGGTGGCTAAATTGGTTCGGCTTTAAACAATGAGTTTACTTCTATAAGTATTTTGGTGCAAAACCGCTAAATTCTATTCTGTTTGGGAATTTTGTTCAATCGTTCAACTGTTCAACTGTTCAACAGGGTAAACGAAAGAAATTTTTTATAATATGTTAGTCTATGTGTGCACTATTTCTTACTCAAATTTTGGCAGTCCAATACCAAGAATTTGTAGAGTTTCTTAGTGTAAACTTAGTGTTGTCTAAAGTGAACTTAGTGGTAAGGGAAAATGTAATGCCTAACCACTAAGGACACGAAGTTGTCACTAAGGATTCACTAAGGTATTGATTGTCAATAAGTTAAACATCGCCTTTTTGTGCAAATTTTTACTCCCTGTCTAAGATATTTATTATTTTTATATTCTAATTTTTTTCTTTCGTTTACCTTGACTGTTCAACTGAAAGCATTGATAATCAATTGGTTATGAAAATCAGTTGAACGATTGAACGCTGCTTGAACAATTGAACAGAATGCATGCTTCCAGAATAAAATTTGGCAACTTTCCAAGCTATTTCAAAAAACCGACTTTTCGGAGTGGACTCAACGGTGTAACGGTGTAACTGCCAGGCTGCCAAGAGCGTGTTCCCTTGAACGCCGTAGGCATTTGAACGTCCGAAGGACAATTTGAACGCCGAAGGCAATGAACCATTCTCCCCCCTCAATACTGCTCTTTCTCATTTGGAAAATCGACATCCCGGACATCTTGGATATACTGTTCCACCGCCCCTTTAATCTCTTCGTACAGGCTCAAGTATCTACGCAAAAATCTAGGACTAAAATCCTTGGTAATTCCCAATAAATCATGCGAGACCAAAACCTGACCGTCCGCCCCGCTCCCCGCACCTATTCCAATAGTTGGAATATCTAATTTTTGCGAAACTTTTGTGGCCAAATGGGCGGGGATTTTTTCAAGAACCATCGCAAAACATCCGATTTCTTGAAGCATCATCGCATCTTCAATGAGCTTGGCCGCTTCGGCTTCTTCTTTAGCTCGCACCTGATAAGTCCCAAATTTATAAATAGATTGCGGGGTCAATCCCAAATGCCCCATTACGGGAATACCGGCAGAAAGAATCCGGACGATAGATTCCTTAATTTCGGAGCCGCCTTCCAGTTTGACGGCGTGCGCTCCCGACTCTTTCATAATGCGAATCGCTGAATCCAAGGCCTTGCGAGAATTCCCCTGATAGGTACCAAAAGGTAAATCTACAACCACCAATGCCCGCTTGACACCGCGAATCACCGACGAAGCATGATAAATCATTTGATCCAAGGTAATAGGCAATGTCGTCTCATGCCCGGCCATCACATTCGAAGCCGAATCCCCAACTAAAATAACATCAATCTTAGCCGCATCATAGATTCGTGCCATCGAAAAATCATAAGCCGTCAACATGGCTATTTTTTCTCCTTTCTGCTTCATCTCTTGAAGCACATGGGTCGTCACTCGTTTAACATTACTGTGTACAGACATTAGTTTGCGTCGTTAAAAGTCAAAAAAGAACCGCAATAAACGATTTTTCTAGCAAATAAATCTATTTTAAACACAAAAAATGCCATTATTCTGACACAACGACAGAACTATTTCATTCGTTTTACTAAAAACATGTACTTTTGGCTTTCGCAAAAAGGAGATTTATGAAAATTATTGGTGTATTAATTGGTTTTTTAGGGATTGCATTCGCTTTTTCGGCTTGTTCTAATGAATTAGACCTTACCGCCCCTTGGAAGGATGTCCCCATCGTCTATGGCATGCTCTCCCCCGGCGATTCCGCCCAATACATTCGGGTAGAGAAGGCCTTTATCGACCCTAAAAAAAATGCGCTTACCTTCACCGGTAATCCGGACTCCATCTATTACCAAAATGCCGACGTTTCTCTTGTATTAGTCAGTACCGGCCAAACCTTCCCGCTACATCGTGTGGACGGCAATCTCGAAGGCTACCCCCGCAATCCCGGCATTTGGGCGCAAGCCCCCAACTATCTTTACAAGATAAAAACATCTGAAATCAACTTCATCCCGGGTCAAGAATACCAATTGGTCATCCACAAAGGTGATGGACTCCCCACCACCAAAGCTACAACCAAGCTAATCGGCAAACCCGAAATACTCCAATTAAAAGATGGAGACGCCATATCCATTAACGGTAATATTTCTTTAGTGTGGGCAACTTCAACCGGTGCAGACCTTTACGACGCCAGCTTCGTCTTTAATTATGAAGAAAACACCGAAAACGCCCCCGATACATTCACTCCAAAATCCATCACTTGGAAAGCCGCTGTCGGCTTACGCCCTAAAAACAGCAATCCCCAGTATAAAACAAAATCTTTTAAGGGCTCCAATTTTATGAAGTATATCAAATTAAAAATTCCACAAAATGATCATATCAAACGCCATTTCCTATCCATGGAAGTCATCATCACGGCCGGAGGCGAAGAAATCAGCCGTTACTACGATGTGAAAGCCGCTAATCAAGGAATTACCGGCTCGGAAGTACTCATCAACTACTCCAATATTCCGGATGGCTACGGTATTTTTTCATCTTTGTCCAAGGATATTGTCGCCGACCTTCATCTCACCCACAAGTCACTGGACTCCCTAAAAACCGGCCAATATACCGGGAAGTTGAACTTTGAGTAAGTTGTGAGTGTCATTAGTTGGTAGAGCCAAATTTATTTGGCTAAATAATCCTTGTTCCAAATAAATTTGGAACTACCAACTAATCCACAAAATATGGATTCTTTATTTGGCGGGCACTCCTTTCTCTTCAAAAATCTGAAT
>JALVCY010000201.1 GCA_027009605.1 Saprospiraceae bacterium | reverse complement strand
TAACGGTGTAACGGTTTAACGGTGTAACGGTATAACGGTGCAACGGCTAGGCAGCAATTAAAGGTCAATGGTGAAGGGTCAAAGGTGAAAGGTAGCCAGCCAAGAGAGCGTACCCCTTGAACGCCGTTAAAGGTCAAAGGTGAAGGATCAAAGGTCATAGGTGGGCAAGAAAGAGAGCGTACCCCTTGAACGCCGAAGACAATGAACGGTGTAGCGGTTTAACGGTGTAACGGTATAACGGCTAGGCAGCCAAGAGCGTCCCCCTTGAACACCGAAGGCAATGAACGGTGTAGCGGTTTAACGGTGTAACGGTATAACGGCTAGGCAGCCAAGAGCGTCCCCCTTGAACGCCGAAGGCATTTGAACGCCCGAAGGGCAAATTGAACGTGCGTAGCACAAATTGAACAAAAAAAAAGCCCCAAAAGCTATTACAATAAAAATAAAAGGCGTAATTTTGAGCCCGATATGGAAAAGAACAGAAAACCTTTTATTATCGGAATAACAGGAGGGAGCGGCGCCGGCAAAACCACCTTGGTTCGGATGCTGAGAGCCTATTTTTCGGATGAAGAATTATGTGTTATTTCGCAAGATGATTACTACCTGCCCCGAGAAGCTCAAAAATCCGACAACCAAGGAGTCAAAAATTTTGACCGACCCAAGTCCATCGACCAAAAGGCCTTTATCAAAGACATCAAAAAATTATTGAAGGGAGAGACCGTTGAAAGACTGGAATATACCTTTAATAACAAAGATGCCAAGCCTAAAAAGCTGATATTTAAGCCCGCTCCCGTGATTATCGTCGAGGGGCTTTTTGTTTTTCATGTCAAAAAAATCCGGAATCAGCTGGACTTGAAGGTCTTTATGCAAGCCAAAGAAAATCTTAAAGTCATTCGCCGGATTACTCGTGACCAAACGGAACGCAACTACCCTTTGGATGACGTACTCTATCGGTATCAAAACCACGTCTTACCGACTTACGAAAAATATATCTTGCCTTACATCCACGATGCAGATATCGTCATCAATAATAACCACAACATGACCATGGGAGTGGAAACCCTAAAATCTGTTATTAGAGATAAAGTCAGACTCGCTAAGTCATAAATCCAACGGATTCAAATAAATCTCTGCCATCATACTCCGCACACTTCCGCCGCCATACATCTGAATGGTCGGTATCGGGATGGACAAAATTGGATTGTGTGATTCCAATCTTTCAAGTTGTCTCGGATTCAGCACCTTTTTAGCGGACTCGGACATGATGACGTATTTTTCACCGGATTTAGACCTTACCTGCAACATATTTCCTGCAAAGGCTGCCACCTGAGCGAGTGAAATCTCGATAATATCCTTTTTTGTTGTCCGTAATATTTGAGTCAACAACAGTCGATCCGCTCCATCCAAAACCGAATCCATACACACGACAGCATACGTATCGCCAACCATCATCATCATATTCGTATGATAAATCTCTTGTTCCTGCTCATCCACAGCCCGAAAAGAAACCGGCTGATACTCAATTTCTTTACACAATTTGGCCAACAAAGTCGCATCCGTTCGCGGGCTCGAACAGGCATAGGCGACCTTATGTTCTCGATCAAAAACGATGCTTCCGGTACCTTCCAAAAACCGTTTATTGGCTTCATATTGCTCAAAATGATGATATTGCTTGACTTCAAATTGGGCTTCGACTTGCGTCAAAATATCCTTGCTGCGACAAATACGACGGGATGGGGCAGCCAAAGGATAAAGAATCACATGTCCATTTGCATGAAAAGAAAGCCAATCCGGAAACACGGCATCAGGCTTCACCGGTTGTGGGCTATCTTCCAGGACTAGAACATCCACATCATGCTTGCGCAAAATATCAACCATATTATCAAATTCTTGGATGGCTAGGTCGGCAATGGCTTGAGCCGGCGCTTGGGCTGTTGGTTGCTGAAACTTATTGGTATCGGCGGTTTCCGTATTAAAACCAAAAGCGGCCGGCCGGATCATTAAAATTTTGTCGGGGATAGATTGGGTTTCCATATCGCATGCTTGTTCGCCTTGGGCTCACGGTTGAACGCCTTTGGCGGTTGAGTATTCGTCTTGGCTCACAAGTTGAGTGCCTTCGACGGTTTTTACCTGTCGAGCAAACATACAAAAAAAAGGTCACAATGTAGAATTGTGACCTTTTTTTTCTTGTCAGTTTTATTGATGAGTTTTCTTCGAAAAGTATTCTGATGCAGAAACACCAAATTTCCAAACTATTTCAAAAACCCGACTTTTCGGAGCAAACTCAACGGTTAGACCGAAAAAGAATCTCCGCAGCCACAGCTACTTTGCGCATTCGGATTGGTAAAAGTAAAGCCGCGATTCTCCAAGCCATCGACAAAGTCAACGACCATCCCATGGATATATCCAATGTGCTCACTGTGCAACACCACAGAAAGCCCATCAAAATCATAAATGGTATCTCCTTCTTGAAATTGGTCAAAGACGAGCATATACGAGAATCCGGAACAACCACCGGGCTTCACCCCTAGACGTAAGTGATACCCTTCGGGCACTTCCAATTCTTTTTGTAATTTTTTCATTTCGGCAACGGCCGCATCCGTAATCGTTACGGGTTTTACTTGAGTTTCAACATCTTTCATTGATCTGTTATTTTTAGATTGACAGCATCATGAAAGTCTTGGAAAAAAAGCTTCATAGTCAGATGAAATAACGCTTTTTTTTAGACGTCCACGTTCGATTTTTAAAGAAATCTCCTAAAAATGAGCATCTTAGGAGAAAAAAAACTTGTATCACTACAAATATACAACAAAACCAACTAATTTGCGCCCAAATTGTTGTCTATTTATGAATTATTCCGGTGCAGTTGAGTTCATTCGCATTGTTTTCCCCCTTGCTGCGATGCTTGGGTTGGTCTATTTGATGCTGAAAAATTTTCGAGAGAAAGAGGACAAGCAGTTCTTACTGGCTCTCCAAAAAGAAGTCAAAAAACAAAGCTTTCCCGTCCGTCTTCAAGCCTATGAGCGCTTAGTCTTATTGGCCGAAAGGCTGGAGCCTGCCGCCCTTTTTAGCCGCCTGAATCCGGATGCCCGAGATGCCGGCCAAATCAAAATGATGATGTTAATGTCTGTTCATCAAGAATTTGAACATAATTTGGCGCAACAAATCTATATCTCCAATCCGGTCTGGAATCAATTCATCAAGGCCAAAGAACAACTTACCGACATTCTCCAAAAAGTCAATGCAACAGTCCCCAATAGTGCTTCGACTCAAGAGTTTGCGAAAGCCCTATTTGCCCAACTGGAAAAGACCCCTCCTACAGACTTGCTAATCGCCAAGAATGCTCTAAAAGAAGAAATTGCCCGATTTTTGTAATACCGGCTTTCTGATTCCATCCCGCTCATCCGCAAATGCCAAGCAAGGGCAAATTGCATTCGCCACACCGAATAAAAGAAACAATTAGAAAGCATGGTTATAAGGGGCTTTCCACTTAGTTTTGGTCCGTCAGCTAAAGCAGACGGTAAAAGCTAAAGCAGACGGTATAAACAAAGGATAATGAACTGTTGCTAAGGCTTACGTTGCATTGTTTTATGGGGCTGAATTCGGTTGGGCTCTTGAGAAGTAGATAGCTTTATCCAAATTGTTGGTCAAATCAGTGTCCGAATTGAAAAATGGGGGACAAAACTCGACTGCGCCCCCCAATGATGAAGTAAATTATCATATAATAAAGCAAAAGCCCAATCAAAAATCCAAATCTCTAAACTAGCGAAGCGAATCAACTTCTTCAACTTTCTCAACTAACAGAATGTCGAATAAAGAATCCCAAATATCGAATAATGAAGTAAAATCCCAAATAAAAACCCAAATCATCTCAACCTGCGAAGCACTCAACCCGAAGTCCGAATCCACGATAGTAATCGGGACGAGTCTCAACCTAGAGAGCCGAAGGCGAACGTCTCAACTTTCTCAACTAGCGAAGCGAATCAACTAGCGAAGCCTGCGAGCGAATCAACTTCTTCAACTAGCAGAATGTCGAATAAAGCATCCCAAATATCGAATAATGAAGTAAAATCCCAAATAAAAACCCAAATCATCTCAACCTGCGAAGCACTCAACCCGAAGTCCGAATCCACGATAGTAATCGGGACGAGTCTCAACCTAGAGAGCCGA
>JALVCY010000200.1 GCA_027009605.1 Saprospiraceae bacterium | reverse complement strand
TTCGATATTCTGATAGTTGAAGAAGTTGATTCGCTGCGCTAGTTGATTCGCTCGCAGGCTGCGCTAGTTGATTCGCTACGCTAGTTGAGGGATTTGGGTTTTTGTTAGGGATTTTTACTTCATCATTTGATATTTGAGTCCGCTCCGAAAAGTCAGTTTTTTGAAATAGCTTGGAAAGTTGCCAAATATTATTCTGGATACATGCTTTCTGTTCAATTGTTCAAGCGTTCAATCGTTCAACTGATTGCACATAACTAGTTGATTTTCAGTACCTTCGATTGAACAGTCAGGGTGAACGAAAGAAAGTTTTTATAATATGTTAGTTTATGTGTGCACCATTTCTCACTCAAATTTTAGCAGTCCAATACCAAGAATTTGTAGCGTTTCTTAGCGTAAACTTAGTGTTGTCTAAAGTGAACTTAGTGGTAAGGAAAAATGTAATGCCTAACCACTAAGGACACGAAGTTGCCACTAAGAATTCACTAAGGTATTGATTGTCAGCAAGTTAAACGCCGCCTTTTTGTGCAATTTTTACTCCCGTTCTAAGATATTTATTATTTTTATATTCTAATTTTTTTCTTTTGTTCACCCTGTTGAACAGTTGAACAGTTGAACGATTGAACAAAATTCCCAGACAGAATAAAATTTGGTGGTTTTACATCTGACTACTTTTAGGAGTGAACTCATATTTGATATTTGGGATTCTACATTCGATATGAGCGCCAAAATCTATGCCGGTGATATTTGTCATTCGATTAGACAAATAATGTCATTGTTTGTAATGTGTAGATGGTGTTATCTTTACACCCAAGAAAAGAAGAAGCAAATTAGTCATTTGGTTTTTATCTTTTTTGTAGACTGTTCGATTTTTTGGGTTGGGTTAGTTCCAAAGGGGACTGACCCTTCTTTTTTTTTACGGTGTAACGGTGTAACGGTGTAACGGTGTAACGGTGTAACGGTGTAACGGTGTAACGGTATAACGGTGTAACGGGAAGGCAGCCAAGAGCTCTCACCCCTTGAACGCCGAAGGCACTTGAACGTCCGAAGGACAAATTGAACGTCCGAAGGACAAATTGAACGTGCGAAGCACAAATTAAACGCCCGAAGGGCAATTTGAACTCAATTTTTAACCAATTCCTCCGCATTCATCAAAGCTGCTTGGCTCGGGGGATTTTGGCTAAGCATGACAGCGATGGATTGGATGCGTTCTTGAGGGGTCAATTTTTTGACTTTGGTGATGGTATGGGTGGCTTCATCTTTCTTGTAGATGAAGTAATGGGTGTGTGCTTTGGCGGCCACTTGTGGCGAATGGGTGATGACAACGACTTGGTGTCCTTTGGCCAGTTTTTCTAATATTTGCCCCATGCGTAGGGCTACGTCGCCGGAGACTCCGGCATCTATTTCGTCAAAAATAATAGTGGGCAATGGGATGGCTCCGGCCACCAAAGACTTCGTGACTAAGGCCAATCTGGATAATTCGCCCCCGGATGCAATGCCTTGGACAGGGAGTAAGTCGCCGCCTTTGTTGGCCGTGAATAAAAATTGAATTTCGTCGATTCCGGTGGGGCCGGGTTCTTTTTTGTCTTGAAAATCTATTTTTAAGATGGCATTAGGCATGGATAAGTCGCGGAGTCTGTCGGAGATGGTCTTTTCAAAGTTCGGGGCGACTTTTTTCCTTTTTTTGGAGAGTGTTTGGGCTTTTTTGAGCAGGCCGGATTTTAGTTTTTGGGTTTCTTGCTCCAATTGGGCAATATTTTCTCCCAAGTCTGTGAAGGCTTTGGCTCTGCCAGATAAGTCATCCAAAATCTCCAAAAGCCCGGCCACATCAAGTGCTTGATGCTTTTTCTGAAGGCGATAGATAAGGTCTAGGCGGCTTCGGGTTTGGACGGCTTCTTCGGGGCTGAATTCGGTCTCAGAAAGAATGTCCTGTAAGTTTTCGGCAACGGCTTCAAAATCTAAAATCAAACCGTCCAAAATAGTGGCTTGTTCTTGAATCCTAGGGTCAAATTTGGCTATCTTATTTAAGTCGCCGGCCAGATTTCTCAGGATGGATTGGACAGAATGGTCATCGGCTTGGAGTGTGTTGACCACGGTACTTAAAGTGGCTTGGATGGATTCGGCATTGTCCATCCGTTTCATGGCGGCTTCCAATTGACTGTCTTCGTTGGGGATTAATTGGGCTTGATTTAACTCATTGATTTGGAAGTTTAGGAAGTCCAATTCTTTGGCGGCCAAGCTATTTTTTTGGATTAAATCGGCTAACTCTTTTTGTTTGGCGATATAAGTTTTGTAATCTTTGGAGTAGGATTTTACGGCTTCCTTATTTCCCGCAAGGGCATCAACCATCCGAAGTTGGAAGGAAACATCATTGATGTCTTGGGTGTCAAATTGTCGATGCAAATCAATCAAAGCACCGGTCAGCTTGCGCAAAATGTCCAAAGTAACCGGGGTATCATTGACAAAAGCTCTGGATTTTCCGGCAACGGTAATTTCTCGCCGGATAATAACTTCCTTATCATAATCCAACTCATGAGCTTCAAAAAAAGGCTGAAGTTGGTAGGCTTGCACATCAAAAGTACCTTCGATAATGCACTTTTTATCCTTCCGGTAAAACATTTTGCGGTCGGCACGTTCGCCCATAATAAGTCCCAAAGCGCCCAAAAGGATGGACTTTCCGGCACCGGTTTCTCCCGTGATAATGGTCAAACCCTTAGAGAAATCCAATTCCAAGTGCTCAATGATGGCGTAATTATGAATGTGAAGACTGGTTATCATAATGGTGATTTTGTGTGCAAAAATAGTAAAGAGATTGGAAATGAAGCGATTAAAGATGAAATAATCGTTGATTGCATGGTTTTTGCCTTATATGATAATTATTTAGATTTGAATATATTAAGATAAATCTCTTACTTTGCGGTTTCTTGCATTGTCATAACATCGGCTGAAATGGTTTATGATTTGTTTTTAAGATTATAAACCCCTTCATTTGTTGTTATTTTGCTATTATTTGACCGCATATTTATTCTTTGAATAATGGTAACTGTTTAGGTATCCACTATTTGGGTTAAAAAATGCCCTTTTTGCGCCTGTTTTTGCTAAAATTTTTTTCACGTAGCCCAGCTACGCTTCAAAAATTGTAGCTTCAACATCCACAAAAATGTCTATTTTTTGTCCTAAAATAGGAGCACCTAAACAGTTACGAATAATTTACTACGAATGACAAATCAAATTAAATTTGCCTTTTCCTGTTTGATTTTAATTTTTATGGCTCACTTGGGGACTGCTCAAGTGAGTGTGAAAATGGGCTATGGTATCCGCTTTTTGAAGGAAGAGCCTCAACATATTTTTAGGACTTTGCGGACTCGGAGTCCTTGGTTAAATATGGAGGACAAGGCTTTTAAGAATCTTCAAGGCGTCATGTTGGGGCTTCGCTACCATAATGAGCATTTTGCTGCGGAAGCGGACTTTAATTATAGTTTTTGGAATGTAACAGGCTCCGGGATTAATCCGGATTTGAATCGAGATGAACGAAAAAAAATCTCTTGGCTGGATTCTTCTATTGGATTTGGAGTGGAAGCTTTGTTTGGTAAAATCGGATTGGGGACGACCATCCATCGCAATATCTTTACTCAAAAAGTCAATAGTAGCATTGACGGCACTTTCCAGAACCGGAGTAATTATATGAGCGAAAAGGTCTTTTTGGGGATATATATTCCGGGAAGTAAGCATACGACTTTGGCCTTTCGACCTTATTATGAATTTCCTTTCGGAAAACTAAATATGTATTTTACAGATGCTAAGTTGAATCCGGAACGGGCAGCAACACTAGAGAAGAAAGATTATGATTATACGCCTTCTGCCTTTGGTATTCAGTTTTTGTTTTTGAATGGAGGGTAGTGGCGGTGTTAGTTGCCAATCGGTAGAGCCAAATTTATTTGGCTGATTGGTAGCGCCAAATTTATTTGGCGGCATCTCCCGAATAAATTCGGAAGTACCAACGATAAAGACAACTTGACACCACATGCCCCAACAGGAGTTAAGAGTTAAGATTGCAGAATTAAGAGTGGAGAAGTATAGATAGTCGCTGTTATTTAAAGTTCTTGCCCCAAATCCCCAAAATATCTAAAGACTTTTTTCATGAAATCCCCAAAAAATCCCCGTAGGAGTTTCACAAGGAA
>JALVCY010000199.1 GCA_027009605.1 Saprospiraceae bacterium | reverse complement strand
AGTCCGGCTGCACCCTTCGGCTATTTTTAGGTAAGCATAGTGCTTTGGGGTGGTGATTTGTCTTTCGCCAATCAATTCGTGTTTGTAGTCCACATCAAATTTGGCCAACAACTCCGGCATCTCCAAAGTCCCGAACCAATCATCTACTTCCGGTATCTCAGCAGCCAACTCTTTGCGATAACGCTCTGATAGACAACCCGTTACGAATAGCTTCTCTATATCTCCGGATGATTTTGCTTGCGCAAATCGGATAATCGTGTCAATCGATTCTTGTTTTGCGGACTCAATAAATCCACAAGTATTGATGATGACGATATCTGCATTTTCACTTTGCTCGTGTTCTGCTTTCCAATCACTATGACGGAGTTGTGTGATGATATTTTCAGAATCCACCAAATTTTTGGAACAGCCTAAGGTGATGAGATTTACTTTTTTATTTTGATGAGACTTGGTCTTCATGTATAGCAATTTAGGCTTTGACCGCAGAGTCAAAACAATTCAATCCGAAAAAACAGACAAAATCAAGTGAAAGGACAATACCTAGTCAGTCATTTTTCCTGTTAAAAAACAGGCATTTCCTGATGTCTGACAGCATATTTTTTATAATCCGCTTTCGCCAAACGATAATAATCTTTGGCTTGGACTTTTAGAAATTTGGCGGCTACCAAATCCTTTTCCAATTGTTGAATCCTTTTGGAATTCACATTTTGTGTACCAATCCCCGCCAAAGCTTCCCGACAACTCTTGTAATTTTTTTTAGCGGATTTGTAGAGTTTTTTTGCGGCTAACTTCCGGTACTTTAGCATTTTGGTGGATAATATAATATCTAAATCACCTTCCGGATTAGAGATTTTAACGAAAGTAAGCTTCCCCTTTTTGTACTTTTTGTTGTACGCTTCTTTGATTTTTGGTGAATTCCAAACGATTGGTTTCATTTTATTTTTGCCTTTTTTGGTCATTTTTTGTCTTTTTTTACAAAGATATGATTTTTATTGGTGGGACGCACGGCGGCCTATATATTGTAGGGACGCACGGCCTATTGTAGGGACGCACGGCCGTGCGTCCCTACAATAGGCTATATATAGGCCGTGCGTCCCTACCAACCGCTGATCGTACATCCATATCAGACCACCACGTTCACCATCCGCCCCGGTACGACAATCAATCTTTTGATTGGTTTGCCATCGACCCATTTTTGGACAATTTCCAAATCCAATACGGCTTTTTCAATATCCTCTTTGGAAGCGTCTGCCGGAAAGGCGACTACTGCCCGTTTTTTGCCATTGATGCTAATGGGATAATCTACGGTGGATTCGACTAGGTATTTTTCATCGAAATCCGGGTAGGTGGATTGATGGACACTGCCTTCATTGCCTAATTTTCCCCAAAGTTCTTCTGTAATAAATGGTGCAAATGGAGCCATCAATCGAACTAAAGGCTCCAAGATTGATTGGCTATGGCATTTCATTTTACGCAAGTCATTCACCGCCACCATAAATCCGCTCACACAAGTATTAAAGGAAAAACGCTCAATATCGTACAATGCCTTTTTGATGGTTTGGTGCAATACTTTAAGCGCTTCGGCACTCGGTTTTTCATCGGTCACCAACCAACGTCCATCCGCATCATAAAACAATGCCCAAAAGCGGCGCAAAAACTTAGAAATGCCATCAATCCCGTTGGTATTCCAAGGTTTGGATTGCTCGATGGGCCCCAAAAACATCTCGTACATCCGAAAACAATCGGCGCCGTATTCGGCGATAATATCATCCGGATTGATGGTATTGTACCGTGACTTAGACATTTTTCCGGTCTCCGAATGGGTCACAAACCGGCATTCGCCCCCGTCTTTAGGCGTAAACACACCTTTCTGGAAGACTCCCCCGGGCATCTCAAAGATAGCATTGGCAAATTCCGGTTTCCACTCCACATATTTGCGCAAGCCTTCTTCGCTCAAATACGAATGCTCTTTTCCGTAGTCGGTCACAAACTCAATGGGGACAAAAAACTCAGAATATCCCCGCACATCATCCCCCACCAAATCGGCACTTATGAAGTAGTTTTGACCATCTTTCTGCTTCAGGTAGGCGATTTCAATCACTCCTTGAATCATCCCCTGATTGATTAATTTCTTAAACGGCTCTTCAAAGTTAATATAGCCCAAGTCAAACAAAAACTTTGTCCAAAACCTAGAATACATCAAATGCGCCACCGCATGTTCCGAGCCACCCACGTACAAATCCACATTTTGCCAATAATCGATGGCTTTTTTGCCTGCAAAGGCCTCTTCATTATGCGGGTCTGTGTAACGCATAAAATACCAAGCTGACCCCGCCGTTCCGGGCATGGTATCCGTCTCACGAACCCGGCCGTCCGGCAAATGAACCCAATCTTCTGCCCTAGACAAAGGCGAACGCCCGTCGGCAGTCGGCCTAAACTCACTCACTTCCGGCAACTCCAAAGGCAACTCATCCAAAGGCAAACTACTAGCCAATCCATCCTCATCATATACAATCGGAATAGGCTCTCCCCAATATCTTTGACGACTAAAGCCGGCATCCCGCATTTTATAGTTTACGCCCCGTTTACCGATGCCTTTTTCTTCGATTCTGTTGATTATTTCGGCGATGGCTTCTGGGACTTCCATGCCCGTAATAAAGTCCGAATTAATCACCCGCCCCACCTTATCGTGCAGGCCGGCATCCGGATAGTCAGACTTATCAATCACATCAATAATAGGAATATCAAATGCTTTTGCGAAAGCTTGATCTCGCTCATCATCACTAGGTACGGCCATGATTGCGCCGGTGCCATAATCTTTCAGCACATATTCGCTGATATAGATGGGAATCTCTGCGCCCGTAAACGGATGAATGGCATAGGCCCCCGTAAAAGCACCGGTCACCTCCTTGACTTCAGCTTGGCGTTCTCTTTCCGAACGTCCCGCAACATACTTGACATAAGCGGCGACTTCTTCCTGCTGTTCGGCGGTCGTCAAAACTTCAACCAACTCATGCTCCGGCGCCAAAACCATAAAAGTAACCCCAAAA
This sequence comes from Saprospiraceae bacterium, assembly GCA_027009605.1. GTDB lineage: Bacteria > Bacteroidota > Bacteroidia > Chitinophagales > Saprospiraceae > HyVt-613. The sequence goes on along the minus strand of JALVCY010000199.1, from coordinate 1,142 downwards.
ATAGTGTCCGGCCGGGTCGTATATATCGGCAAAGACTCCTCCAATCCCTTCAATTCAAAACGCACCAAAGCCCCTTCCGAACGACCAATCCAATTCCGCTGAATAGCCTTCAAAGACTCCGACCAGTCAATGGTGTCCAAACCGCTCAATAGGCGATCGGCGTAGGCGGTGGTTCTCAAAAACCACTGGGTCATTGGGCGCAATTCTACCGGATGCTGTCCCCTTTCGGAAAGACCGTTTTTGACTTGGTCATTGGCCAATACTGTCCCCAAAGCTTCACACCAATTCACATATCCGACGGAGCGAAAAGCCAATCGATATTGCATCAAAATATCATCCTTTTCCTTGCGGGAAAAACGAGCCCAGTCTGTGGCAGTGAACTCACCTTCATAAGTAGTTGATGCCTGCACTAGCAAATTCCCATTCTGCTCAAAACGAGTAATCAAATCAAAAATAGGCCGTGCAGTCTCTGCATCTTTATCATAATAATGGTTAAACAAAAGCGTAAAAATCCATTGTGTCCACTTATAATACTTAGGATCACTGGTACGTACTTCACGAGACCAATCAAAGGAAAGGCCGATGCTTTCCAATTGTTGCCGGTAGCGTTCTATATTTTCTTGGGTAGAATCTGCCGGATGTATGCCGCGGGAGATGGCGTATTCTTCGGCAGGCAACCCAAAGGCATCATAGCCCATCGGATGCAATACATTATAGCCTTTCAATCGCTTATATCGGGCAAAAATATCCGATGCAATATAGCCTAAAGGATGCCCTACGTGCAGACCCGAACCCGAAGGATAAGGAAACATATCCAAGACATAATACTTAGGCCGGTCAGAATCATTGGAGACTTGATAAGTCCCATTTTTTTCCCAATTGGCTAGCCATTTTTTCTCTATTTCGGTAAAATTGAATTCCATAATCAGATTCTTTTTGCGTAACTCTTTAGGTGCTCCTATTTTAAGACAAAAAATAGTCCTACCTAAACAGTTACCTTTTTGCAACTACCCCGCACAGGAAAGATGGACAAATCAGAGCGCTATTTCAGAAAAACAGACGACTTGTGTCCAAGTATTCCGCCACGGGTAGTTACCGCTTTTTTAACGAAGTGCAAAAGTAGGGAAAAAAACCGAAGAAAG
>JALVCY010000198.1 GCA_027009605.1 Saprospiraceae bacterium | reverse complement strand
GACGTCCCCAAAGGCCTGAAAATAAGCCAACACCGGCGTCAACGGCGGAATCCGGCCAACCAACCAAAAAAGTACTAATGCCCTCAATAAATACCCGTCGGCAGTCTGTAATTTTGTCCAATTTCTGACCGCCGTCAGCAAAAAACCGGCCACCACAGCCAGCACATACCCATACACCATCTCATGCCCATGCCAAGTCATCCCGGACACCTGATGCAAAGGCAAATCCCAATGAAAAGCATACATGCCCATCCACAAAAACATGACTACCACCGCATAACCCGCTGCCAAAAGAAAAAAGGGTCTAAACCCCGTTTGCCAAAAGGGTACATTCGTCGTTTTCCGAAAGGACTCTAATCCTATATTTATCATTTTTTATCTTTTTCTGTTCTTCTTTTGGGGGCTAGATGGCTACGGCATAAGCCAAAAAGAAGCCAAAAAGGATGGTGCCCAGTTTTATCCACGAAAAGTGATGATGCGTACCGGAATCTTGATCATTTTCAAACAATATCAAGGTCGAAATATGAAAAAAAGCTCCAATTAATATCGCCAAAAATATCCGCATCACCCGTACATCCGTATGCCATTGACTGCCCAACCAAGCCCCCATCGGCGACATCATAGAAAAAATCAATAGCAGACCAAGCGCCTTCATCCGGCTCATCCCATTGGAAACCAACAATATACTCAACGCAAAGGACGCCGGTGCTTTATGCAAAATAATCGCCCAAAAGAGATTGTGCTCATCGTGGGCGCCCATTCCTTCAAAACCACTAATCGGCAGCCCTTCCAAAAAAGCATGCAAACTCAAACCAACCAAAACTTGAAAGACATACACCATTTGCCGTTGGTGGGAATGCGAATGAATATGACCATGCTCTACCCCTTTGGACAAAAACTCAAATGCGATTTGCAGTAGAAAACCGACCAACATCCATATTCCAATACTATTCGACGCTCCGATATATACCGACGGAAGCAAACTCAAAGCCGTAATGCCCAAGATATAGGCTCCCGTAAAATTCAAGGCCATCGACAATACAGACTTCCGGCTGGAACCGGCAAAAATACCGCCCAAGCCACCCAATATTACCACTAGGATCAATACTACATATTTCCAATCTTCCATCTAGTCGTTTATTCGCATCCTTAAATAGTCAAAGACCCAGGCCATCAACAATCCATAACTAATCCCTACCAAAGCCCCTCCCAACACATCCAACGGATAGTGCACCCCGACATACACCTGCGCATAGCTAATCGTAAAAGCCCAAAGAAATAAGAGCCACTTCAATAACTGCGGACGCTTGAATATCGAGAACATTAAAAACATCGCAACCGCAAAATGGTTGGAAGCATGAGACGAGGTAAAACTATACCCGCTTCCGCAAGGAACTAATACATGGATGTCAGGTATTTTGGTTTGCTCATGACACGGCCGGGGACGCTGCACCGTTTTTTTGATTAGCTCACTACTGGTCAAATCCGACAGCCCAACAGCCAAAATAAGCAAGCCAACAAATAGCCAGCGAAGCCGCCCCAAATTCACTAGAGCATAAACCAATAGAAAAACATAAAATGGCAGCCAAAACAATTTTTCCCGAAACATCGGCAAGACCGCATCAAAAAATGGATGACTCCAATGGATATTGATGAGTTCAAATAAATGTTGATCAAACTTGAGTAAGTCGCCCATTTTTGCTTTTTTGTGCCGACAAATGTAAGGATAATAATGGATTTTGATGGACTTATAACTCCGTTTTTATACACAAAGACCATCAATTGACCGGGAGCTTTTTTTTTTTTTTTAAAA
>JALVCY010000197.1 GCA_027009605.1 Saprospiraceae bacterium | reverse complement strand
ATTCACTTTCTCGGTAGATTTGAGACCAAAGCCGTCAAAAAGCTAACTTACTGATTATCAACATATTACATAATTCTCTAATTAAAAGAAATGCAACAAAAATCTCCTAATCTCAAAACATCACTTTTATTTGGGCACAAGGAATATCCCCGAATAATATTCCGTGTGACCCGAATCACTGAAAATATATTTGTTTTTCCTTATCTTTGAAGCTCAATTAATCTATCGTTCACAAAAAAAATAAACCAATGAAAGTTGAACAGTTATTCACCGGTTGTCTCGCCGAGATGGCCTATTTTATTGTTGACAAAGGAGAAGCCGCTATTATTGATCCTTTGCGTGAAACCAAACCGTATTTAGACCTTCTAAAAAAGCACCGGGCAAAATTAAAGTACATCTTCTTGACACACTTCCATGCGGATTTTGTGTCCGGCCAAGTGGATTTGGCGAAAGCAACCGGCGCAACCATCGTTTTTGGTCCAAGTGCTAAAGCAGAATACAAAATTCATGTAGCTAAAGATGGCGAAATCTTCAAGCTTGGAGACATCAAGCTAAAACTGCTACACACACCCGGCCACACCATGGAGTCGATTTCTCTTGTCCTTATTGACAAAAAAGGCAAAGAAAAGTACCTTTTCTCCGGAGATGCCCTCTTTATCGGTGATGTCGGTCGTCCTGACCTTGCGGTAAAATCTGACTTGACCCAAGCTGATTTGGCAGGACACTTATTTGAATCCTTACGGAAAAAAATCATGCCTTTACCCGATGACATTATTGTGTACCCAAATCATGGCGCCGGATCTGCCTGTGGTAAAAACATGAGCAAAGAAACTTGGGACACACTAGGCCACCAAAAAGAAGTAAACTATGCACTTCGGGCAGATATGACCAAAGAGGAATTTATCGAAGAAGTCACCACCGGCCTAAAAACGCCTCCACAGTACTTTCCTAAGAATGCCGGCATGAACAAATCCGTCAATAAGAGTATTGATGAAGTCTTGGAACATGGATTGCACGCCCTTTCCGCAAGAGAATTTAAGACACTGGCCGAAGAAAAAGACATTATGGTGATTGATGCCCGGTCTAAGCGTTCTTTTACCAATGGATTTATTCCCGGTTCTTGGTATTTTGGATTAGACGGAAGCTTTGCCAGTTGGATTGGTACTTTGATTGAAGACCTCAACCAAAAAATCATCTTCATAGCCCCTCGCGGCAGAGAAGAAGAAGTCGTGACCAGATTGGCCCGCGTAGGTTATGATAATGCCATCGGCTTCCTCAAAGGTGGGATTCGCTCTTGGAAAGCAGCGGGTTTTAAAACCGTTAAAATAGGTTCTATTTCTGCGGCTGAGTTTGCCGAAAAGAAAGGCAAAAAGAATCTTGTTGATGTAAGAAGAGAATCTGAATTCTTATCAGAACATGTCATCGGCGCCGAAAATGTACCTTTAGAAGTACTTCCTAAAGAAATCGCCAAGTTTAGTCCCACAAAGAGCTATACGCTTCACTGTGCAAGCGGTTATAGGTCTTTGATTGCTGCTTCTATCTTGTATGACAATGGCATCAAAAAAGTAACAGACATCAGGGGCGGATTTAAGGCCCTAAAGCGGACGGACGTCAAAGTTTCTGATTATGTATGCCCGACAACGCTACTATAACCGTAAAAGAGAATAGATTCTCCATTCAAATAAAAAAGGTGGCCATTTTTTGGTCACCTTTTTTTTGTACTTGTGATTCCTATCACGATACTTCAGGCGTTTCCATACTACTTTTGTATAAAAATCAAGAATGACACTTAGAGATATCATCAATCATCCCACTGTATCCATCATTGATGTTCGAGAACCTTGGGAGTTTGCCGCCGGGCATGTTCCCAATGCCATCAACCTGCCCTTAGGCATCCTAAAAGCCAACCTACTCCTTCTAGAAGACTACAACAAACCCGTTCTACTTTGTTGTGAATCAGGCAATAGAAGCCAGCAAGTGCACAACCTATTAAAAGCCAAAGGCATGGAGCAAGTCTATGATGGTGGAGCTTGGAGAGACTTGAAAAACATGATTTTTTAGCTCTTTCCCAAGCCAAACAGAATTTAGAATGCCCAACATCGAAGAACAAACCCACGACACCAAACCAAAGCCTGCTTGCTGCGAGCCAAAGACCCAAAAACTAACGGAATATCGAATGCAGAATCCCAAATATCAAATAATGAAGCAAAATCCAAAACAAATATCCACATCTCTCAACTAGCGAAGCGAATCAACTAGCGAAGCTTGCGAGCGAATCAACTTCTTCAACTTTTTCAACTAACAGAATATCGAATGCAGAATCCCAAATGTCAAATAATGAAGCAAAATCCAAAACAAATATCCACATCTC
>JALVCY010000196.1 GCA_027009605.1 Saprospiraceae bacterium | reverse complement strand
ATATTATAAAAACTTTCTTTCGTTTACCTTGTTGCCCGGCTTTCTCTATGGGCTCTAATATTTTGGGGAGTTGGTAGAGCCAAATTTATTTGGCTGAAATCTCAGACCATCTCCCGAATGAATTCGGAAGTACCTAACTATCCGGTATTTCCCAACCGGAATTAAGATTGAAGATTGCAGAATTAAGAGTGGAGAAGTAGGAATAGTCCCCGTTATAGTTTTTGCCCCCAATCCCCAAAATATTTAAAGACTTTCATCATGAAATCCCAAAAAATCTCCGTAGAAGTTTTACAAGGATTTAAATAATATGGGAAACTGCCTAAGGCGCATCAAGCGTAAAATTATAACACCGAAATGCCGAATAAATGAACTCACTCAAAATTCACCAATACATTTTCTTTGATCAAACCGGCTGCCTTATTGACCATGTCAGGGGAGCCGATAATGATGGTTTTACGTTGGTGTAGTCCGGTTGGTTTTTCTTCTAAGACCCGGGTCAGTCCGGTAGTGATGGCGATACCGCCGGCTTGTTCGACTAAGAAGGACATGGGGTTGCATTCATAGACGAGTCTTAATTTTCCTTCCGGATTGGATTTTGTTTCGGGGTATAGGAAAATACCGCCTTTGATGAGTGTCCGGTGGACATCTGCCACCATGGAACCAATGTATCGGAGTCCAATGCCTACGCTTTCGCAATGCTTTAAATAAGCCTGTACGCCGGGGCGGTAGCTTCTGTAATAGCCTTGATTCAAAGAGTAATATTTGCCCTTTTGCGGGATTCGAATATTAGGGTGGGAAAGGCAAAACTCACCGATACCCGGATCTAATGTAAATCCATTCACTCCTTTACCGGTTGTGTAAACTAACATGGTAGAAGATCCATAAAGCACATAACCGGCTGCCACCTGAGCGGAGCCTTTTTGTAAAAAATCTTCTAACTCAATAGGGCCGTTGCTAGAGGACTTGCGTCTATAAATAGCAAAAATAGTCCCTATGGATACATTGACGTCAATATTAGAAGAGCCGTCCAAAGGGTCAAAAACGACCAAATACTCAGAGTTTTTACCTTCGATTTGGTCGATTCGGATAAATCCTTCTTCTTCTTCAGAAGCGATGGCGGCGCATTCTCCACTGGTTTGTAAGAATTCTTTCATTCGGTCATTGGCAAAGACATCCAGCATGGCGACGTCTTCTCCCGAAGCATTTTCGGAGCCATTCATGCCTAGGATATTGACCAGTCCGGCCTTGTTGACTTCTTGGTTAATGACTTTGGCGGCAACGCCTATGTCTCTTAATAACCCGGACAATTCACCGGATGCAAAGGGGAAGTCTTTTTGTCTCCGAATAATAAATTCGTCTAATGTGATAATTCTATTCATGGAAAAAGTGTTTAGTTCTCCTGTCACAATTTGTGAAAAACAATGTTAGTCCCAAAAGTAGGGGTTTTAAAGCAGAAAAAACAGCCTGATTAGGTCAAAATAACATTGATTTGTGCAAAAAAAGTTCTAATCCCCCTACTTCGGTAAAACTTTTCGTTTGTCAATACCTTTTTAAGTACCAAGAATCATGCATTTTTTGCATATTAACAGAACAAATTGAAAGAATTATTCATATTAAGAAAATATTTTTTGCGCTATCGCTGGCGGTTGGTACTAGGTATCGTCTTTGTGGTCTTGTCCAATTATTTTAGAGTCTGGCAGCCCAAGTTAATTCGGAAAGGCCTAGACTATGTGGAAGATAATTTGGAGGCGGTGCAATCCGGTCGGTTATCTTCAAGTGAAGTGAGCCAATCGCTACTATATTTTGGGGGCTTAATTATTGGAGCTGCCCTGCTGTCCGGCTTGTTTATGTATGCGATGCGTCAGACCATTATTGTGATGTCTCGCTTGATGGAGTATGATGTCCGAAAAGATATATTGTCGAAATATTTTGAGTTGGATTTGGCTTTTTTCAAAAGGCATCCGACAGGAGATTTGATGGCACGCATTACGGAAGATGTGTCTAAGGTGCGGATGTTTATGGGCCCGGTGATTTTGTATGCGATAAATGTGGGTTTTTTATTTGTTTTTGTGATTTACTCCATGCTTCAGGTGAGCCCGTTGTTGACGTTTTATGCCTTGCTTCCGTTGCCGATATTGTCTGTGTCGATTTATTTTGTAAGTGACATTATCAACAAAAAGAGTAAGCGTATTCAGGAGCTTTTGGCCGGGCTAAATGCTTTTGCCCAAGAAGTATATTCCGGTATTCGAGTCGTGAAGTCTTTTGCCAATGAAGAAGTTATCAGCAAGCATTTTGATAATCAAGGAGCTGCTTTTCAGCAAAAATCCTTAGAGTTGGCTAGGGTCGATGCGATTTTTCGACCCATGATGATGATATTGATTGGGATTAGTACGGTGGTGACGGTCTATCAAGGAGGGTTATTGGTGGTTGCCGGAGAGATTAGCCCGGGTAATATTGCCGAATTTGTGATTTATGTCAACATGTTGACTTGGCCGGTGACGGCTATTGGTTGGATGGCTTCTTTGACTCAGCAGGCTGCGGCTTCACAAAAGCGGATTAACGAGTATATGGAGATGGAGCCAGAGATTCATTCCGGGGCTTTTGTACCGACTGATTTTGTTGGGCGGATTGAGTTTGATCAGGTTAGTTTTGTTTATCCGGAAACCGGTATTTTGGCATTGGATTGCGTGTCTTTTATCATCGAGCCGGGGGAAAAAGTGGCGATTGTCGGAGAAGTCAGCGCCGGAAAATCAACGATAGGGGAGCTGTTGATAAGAAATTATGATGTGACATCCGGTTCGATAAAAATCGATGGCATCAATATCCAAGATTATGACTTAAGCTTTTTGCGCAAGCAATTCGGATATGTACCCCAAGTAAGTTTTTTATTTTCGGATACCATTGCAGCCAATATGCGTTTTGGCAATGCTTCTGTTACGGATGAAGCGCTTGCGCAAATGGCAAAAAATATAGCCATAGATGAAGATATTAATCAATTGCCGGAAGGCTTTGAGACTTTGGTTGGGGAGCGGGGGGTGACGCTTTCAGGTGGGCAAAAGCAGCGGGTGGCCATTGTTCGAGCCTTTTTGAGAGCCCCTAAAATCTTTATCTTTGACGATAGCCTTTCGGCGGTGGATACAGTGACCGAACATCAAATCTTGAGTTACTTAACTGAATCCCTTGCGGGAAAAACGGCTTTAATTATTACCCATCGGCTATCTCCTATTTTCTCGTATAGCCGGGTGATTAGCTTGCATCAAGGGAAAATGGTGATGCCTGCTTAATCTTGTTGTAAATCGTGCAAGTAATTTGTTATGTTTCACTCTTTTTTTTGCAAGGTGACATAGTAAAACTACAAAAAAAGCTGTATTTTTGAAAAAAAAAAGCATTTTTATTAACAAAAATTTGTTGAATAAAAATGATTAAGTTACATTTGCGCAAACAGGGAACGGCGATACCCAGTTTTTTACCCCTTTTTTGCTTGGAATTCGCCTTCTTTCTTAAACAAAAACAGAAAACTATATCAATTATGGATAATCGTAGAGAAGATATCGTCTTTTCTAAAAAATTTAAAGCCGGCAGACGTCGGACTTACTTTTTTGACATTAGAGAGACTCGGGGCGGTGATAAATACGCCACTATTACGGAAAGCAAACGCCGTGACAATGGGGACGGCTTTGATCGGCACAAGCTTTTTATTTACAAAGAAGACTTGACTCGATTCAGAGATAATTTGTCAGCGCTTATTGAAGAAATGCAAAACCAAATGCCTGATTATGATTTCGATGAGTTTGCACGTCGTGCAGAAGAAAGAGATCGTTTGTATCAGGAGCAATTGGCCGCAGAAAGGGACGCTAAAGAAAATACGGATTCTGTGGATGATGCCGTTATAAATGCAACTGTTGAAGATGCGCCTTCTAGTGATACTACAATCGAAGAAGACGACTTGTCTTGGTAGGCTTTCGCTTCAGTTAATATAAAGAAAATTTGGCTATGCTGCTTTGGCGGTGTAGCTTTTTTTTGGTGGTTTCTTTTGTAGGTTTGTTTTCCCGCAGATATGCGTAGATTTCTACTTTCTCAACACTCACTACTCACCACTCACCACTCACCACTCACCACTCACCACTCATTTTTCCCGCAGATATACGCAGATTAAAACCCACAGATATACGCAGATTTGTTTTTTAGATTTTCGTCCTTCCTTCT
>JALVCY010000195.1 GCA_027009605.1 Saprospiraceae bacterium | reverse complement strand
TGGAAAAAAACTAAATAAAAACCAGGAGCCTAAGTTTATATGTTTTTCCGGAAACTTGCGCCAATTACAAATTATCGAAAAGTGTCTAATGGGGACAAACTCCGACTGCGCCCGTATTTGATTGGGATTTTACTTATGTTTTGTCGTGGATTCTGAAAAGCGGTGTTTTAAGCGCCTTTTTCGGCGATTCGGCTGATTGTTTTGTTGATGATCATGTATAATTCTTTGGGTTTGAAAGGCTTTGTTAGGTAGTCGTTCATGCCTATATTTTTGCACTTTTCTTTTTCTTCGTCAGAGGCGTGGGCGGTTAGGGCGATGATGGGTAATTCAAAGGATTTACGGATGATTTGGGTTGCTGCAATACCGTCTAGGATGGGCATTTGCAAATCCATTAGGACTAGGTCGTAATTGGTTTTTTTGACTTTTTCGATGGCTATTTTCCCATTGTTGGCGATGTCCACGGTGATGTCTCCCCATTTTTCAAGAAGCTTTTTGGTGGCAATTTGGTTGATGATATGGTCTTCTACGAGCAAGATGTGCATGGCATAAAGCGGTCTGGAAGCAGTCAGTTGGACTTGGTCTTGAATTTCGACGACGGGTACGGAAAAGCTTAGTTTGGTGTTTTTTGCGTGCGTCGAGAAGCTCATCTTGCCACTTAAAATGCTAATTAACCTTGCGGCAATGGCCAAATCCGTATCGGCGGGTTCTGCTTCCTGTTCATTGGTTGCGGCTTGCGCCAAAAAAGCTTCCGGATTGGAAAAAATAATATCGTCTTGAGCAAAGGGGAAATAGCCGGGAAATTCCAGACTTACTTGCATGAAAAAATGATTTTTTTTGTGCTTTTTTCCTTCTAGTCGTATGGAGACGTTGTGGTTGGACATATTGGCCACGTCACAGAATGAGCGCAATACATTGAGTAGAATTTGCTGGAGCTTGTCCCCGTCAAACATCAAGAAATCAGGAAGTTTCTCTTTGGAGCCGATTTGAATATCTAATTTGTGATTTTCTTTGACTAAAACAAAAGTCTTGAAGTTTTTGATGAAATTGCGCAAGCGAATCTGTTGGGGAATCACTTTTAAATCATCTGCTAAGACAATGGTCGAATTTAAGAATTGGTGCATCTCATTGTAGAGGTCTTCAAAGGATGTTTTCATGCCGCCCAACAAAGCATTTTGCTCGGCATTCATTCGAGTGTCTTCAAACAAAAAGAATAAATTAGCCAATCCACTCAGGTGCGTCCTGATGTTGAATCCTAAATGCGCCAACATTTCCCGCTGTAGTTTTTTGCCATGGCCGGCTACATGCTGGGCGATGACGGCCGATTGACTTTGTACTTCTTGGGTGATGTCTTGGCAAGTCCCTACGACGACCAAACCACTAATGCTGTCGTACATTTGGACTTTGGCTCTGGCCTTCAGGTACTGAAACCCGGATTTGTCTTTTGTCCGAAAGGTCGTTTCTTGAAGCTGCCCGGATTGGATGGTTTCTGAAAAGAATTGATTCACCTTTTCCTTGTCTTCGGCGTAGATTAATTCTAAGAAATCGTCCCGGTTGGCAATATTAGTCCCAATCGGGAATCTGAAAATATCATACATGGTGTCCGACCAAGTCATTTCGCCGGTGACAATGTCCAAAGTCCAATCCCCAAACCGGGCAATCTTTTGAGCTTCTTTTGAGCGTTTTTGCGCTTTGTTTAAGTCAATTTTTGCGGAAGCTAAGGCGAGATGTAAATGGTGTTTTAAAGGCGTATTGCGAACGGCTCGGGCGAGTTGTTTCCCGGAAGTTTCGGATTTGACCAAATAATCCACGGCGCCGGCTCGTAAAACTTGACTGATAATGACTTCGTTTTGGGTATTGGAATAGACCAAGATAGGTGCTTCTTCTGCAACTTCTTGAATTTGCTTAAATGTCTTATAGCCTTTTTGGCTCTCCAATTCCAGTTCTAGAATAATTAAGTCTATGTCGTCCTTTTCTAGGATTTTTTCCAGCCCAATGGCTGTTTGGACTTTGGAGAAACGGGCTTTTATTCCAAAATCTTCAATGATTTCGATGGTTTTATTGGCCGCTTTTTCCGTAAGGTCGATGACGACAATGTGTTGAATCGCTTTCAAAATAGTATGTTTTTTAAATAGGCCTAGCTTGGGTGGGGCAAAAAGTATGCCTTTGTTTGGGAGTTGAAGGAGTTGATTCGCTCGCAAGCTTCGCTAGTTGAAGAAGTTGAGAAAGTTGAGACGTTCGCCTTCGGCTCTCTAGGTTGAGACTCGTCCTACGGACTTCGTAGTTGAGAGCTTTGCAGGTTGAGATGATTTGGGCTTTTGTTGGGGTTTTTACTTCATTATTCGATATTCGGGATTCTGCATTCGATATTCTGTTAGTTGAGAAAGTTGAAGAAGTTGATTCGCTGCGCTAGTTGAAGAAGTTGAGACGTTCGCCTTCGGCTCTCTAGGTTGAGACTCGTCCTTCGGACTTCGTGGTTGAGAGCTTCGCAGGTTGAGACGATTTGGGTTTTTGTTGGGGTTTTTACTTCATTATTCGATATTCGGGATTCTGCATTCGATATTCTGTTAGTTGAGAAAGTTGAAGAAGTTGATTCGCTGCGCTAGTTGAAGAAGTTGAGACGTTCGCCTTCGGCTCTCTAGGTTGAGAACTTGTCCCGATTACTATCGTGGATTCGGACTTCGTGGTTGAGCGCTTCGCTAGGTCGATAGAGTCGAAAAAACGGTAAAGGATTAAACCGTTGTACCAGTCATGCGTTAAGCCTTGGTACTAAAGAACTATCATGAAAGAATTAAAGGCAGCATTTGAGCAATTTTTGGAAGCTCATCCTTATCATGCGAATCCTACGGGGTTGTATGAACCGATAAATTATATTTTGAATCTAAAAGGCAAACGGTTTCGGCCTGTTTTGTTGCTGGCCGGGTATCGGGCTTTTCAGCCAAATGTAGAAGATGCGATGCCGGCAGCGATGGCCATTGAAGTCTTTCATAATTTTACTTTGCTGCATGATGATATTATGGATGAAGCTCCTTTGCGACGGGGCGCCCCGACCGTCCACGAAAAATATGATACGAACACAGCAATATTGTCGGGTGATGCGATGATGATTAGTGCCTATCAATGGTTAGGGCAATATGTTGGGCATCCCGCTTTCGCTGAAATATTGGCCACCTTTTCACAGACGGCAATGGACGTGTGCCGGGGGCAGCAAATGGATATGGATTTTGAGCAAAGCTGGAATGTGCCTGTGGATGCGTACTTGGAAATGATAAAATTAAAAACAGCCGTGCTTTTAGGAACGGCGCTAAAAATAGGTGCTTTGTTGGGGGGAGCGGAGTCCAGTGATGCTGATTATTTTTATGAATTTGGGATTTTGATTGGTCTGGCTTTTCAGATTCAGGATGATATTTTGGATTCTTTTGGGAATCCGGAGCTGGTTGGCAAACAGGTGGGGGGAGATATTTTGCAAAATAAAAAAACCTTCTTGCTCTTGAAAACGCTTGCGCAAACGCCTGATAAACAGTCACTTATTGCCTATATGGAAGGTAATGTGACGGGTCCGGAAAAGGTGGAAAAGATAAAAAATCAAATGATTGATTCGGGCGCCTTGGATGCGGCGGATTTGCTGAGAGATGATTATTATGAGCAAAGCTTGGGTGTGTTGGAGCGGATGGGGATTTCGGAGGCGGATAAGGTTTTTTTTAGTGAACTGGCTTTGGGGATGGCTCGGCGTGCGTTTTGATTTTTTTTTGGTCTTTGGTCTTTGGGGCGCGCCGGTGGTGCTTTTGGTCTTTGGCTTGGGTGGTGGTTTGTTCTTGGCTTCGTATATTTCATTATTCGGCATTCGTTATTCATCATTCGATATTCTGCTAGTTGAAAGAGTTGAAAGAGTTGATTCGCTTGCAGGCTGCGCTAGTTGAAGAAGTTGAGAAAGTTGAGACGTTCGCCTACGGCTCACTAGGTTGAGACTCGTCCCGATTACTATCGTGGATACGGACTTCGGGTTGAGAGCTTCGCAGGTTGAGATGATATGGGTATTTAGGGGGATTTTTGGTCTTTGGTCTTTGGGGCGCGCCGGTGGCGCTTTTGGTCTTTGGCTTCGGTGGTGGTTTGTTCTTGGCTTCGTATATTTCATTATTCGGCATTCGTTGTTCATCATTCGATATTCTGCTAGTTGAAAGAGTTGAAAGAGTTGATTCGCTTGCAGGCTGCG
>JALVCY010000194.1 GCA_027009605.1 Saprospiraceae bacterium | reverse complement strand
GAGACAGTGCTTTTTCCATGTAGGGAATTGCTTGATTTACTTGACCACTAACCGCATAGGCGATACCTAGCAGGCGCATGACTTCGGGGTCATTAGGTTTGAGTTTTTCCGCTTCTTTCAGGTAAGTAATGGCCTTTGTGGGATTGCCTTGCTTTTCGCCAAAAAATTGTCCTGCTTGGCGGTAGGTGATAGCCATATTATTGATGGCATCTTGATAGCCGGGCGCCACTCGAATGGCATTTTTATAAGCATTGATAGAGGAGTCGTATTGCTGCAAAATATTATAAGCATTACCGAGCAGGAGCCAAGCATTTTTGTAATTGGGATGCTCTTTGAGAGCGATTTTCAGGTGTTTGACGGCCTCTTGAGCCTTACTTTTTTGGATGGCCGGGTCTTTACTTTTTCCGGCTTCCGCCAAAAGAGTGCCCCCGACGGCGTTGTGGATTTTTGCACTCTTTCGAGAAACCTGAACATCTGTCTTAAACAGGGTGGCATCATTTTTCCAAGCCGGATTGCGCAAGACTGTTTTCGCACTAAATAACAAGGCCACCACGCCCAAGATCCCGACGCTCATCATCCTATTCTTTTGTCCGATGATGCCCACCAAAACACAAGCCGCCACCAAGCTAAAACCCACCGATGGCATAAACAAAAATCGCTCTGCCATAAATGTACCCACCGGAAATAAAAAATTGGAAACAATAGACAACGAAGCAAAATAGATAAACACACCAAGACTAATCAAAGGCCTTTTCCTTAAATTTTTTACCGCAAGGTAGAACAGCCCCACATAAATCAATAAACTCAAAATCACTTGCCAATCCCCAAAGTGCATCAACTCCACATGATGCGGATAATAGTCAGATGTCAAGGGATGCGGAAATAGCAATAACCGGACATAATCCCCCAATGTATAAAAAATAGTCGCCATTTTTTCGGCAACGGAAAAATCGACGTATTGATGATTCACAATTTTCAGGAAAGGATTGTTCATCAACTCCATCACTTTTTCATTGCCGCTTCCTTTCAAAACCATCATTCTCTTTCTCAAAAACGGAAGTACTGCCACGACCAGAGGCAACGTATATAACAAGACCTTGCCCAGCTTGTCCATAGCCAACCCCTTGCTTTTTTGCCCAAACAAGAGCAAAACCACCGGAATAATCGCCAAAAAAGTAATGGTGTTCTCTTTCGCAAACATGGTCAACCCAATGGTCAACGCGCTCAAAACCAAGGGAACAATTTTCCCGCTACGATAGGCCAGAAGGGTCAAATACAACGCCCCCAAACTACCCATTAAGGCAACAATTTCATCGGCGCCTTTGATATTAGCTACCACCTCGGTATGTACAGGATGCACCACAAAAATAATCGTAGCAAAAAAGGCCAAGGCTGCAGCTTGTTTCTTCGGATAATAGACCAATAAAGTCCGTATCACCTTGTAAAGCAACAGCGACAAAAGGACATACAACAAAACATTAACCAAATGAAATCCAAAAGGATTGTCGCCAAATAACTGCCACTCCAAGGCAAAAAGCACCAAAGTCAAAGGGCGATAACGCCCACCCTGAACTAGAGCTTCCTTGCCTTCCTCCTTAAAAAAGCCATAAAACGTGTCTTTGTCCCATATTCCGGAGATGCCCTTTACACCTTGCGTGGTGTACATATTTTGGGTGATGACAATCGCATCATCTTGGCAGTAGTCATGCCCCAAAGTATTCGCATAAAGCAAAAAAGCCAAAAGCCCAATCACCAAATAATGTAGCGAAGACTTAAGCAGCCAATTAGGATAGGAATGGTTAGAAGGCGTTGGGGGCACTTTTCGGGAAGATGCGACCTTTTTTTTTTGTTTTTTTGACATGGTTCCTATTTGTGGCGTAAATATACGAAAAAAATCAGGGAATACTACTTTGGGTGATAGCGGCTTCCCTATGATTTTTTGCCCGTTTTAAAAATCAGTGGTTGACTTTTGGCTTCATCCTTCCATATCCGGCATTCCCGGAAGAATCTTCACTCAATTCATCCAACCAACAAAATAGGGTAAACGAAAGAAAATTTTTATAATATGTTAGTCTATGTGTGCATCGTTTCCCACCCAAATTTTAGCAGTCCAATACCGAGAAGTTGTAGAGTTTCTTAGTGTAAACTTAGTGTTATCTAAGTGCTCTTAGTGGTAAGGGAAAATGTAATGCCTAACCACTAAGTACACGAAGTTGCCACTAAGGATTCACTAAGACATTGATTGTCAATTAGTTAAACACCACCTTTTTGTGCAACTTTTGCCTCCTGTCTAAGATATTTTTTATTTTTATATTCTACTTTTTTTCTTTCGTTTACCCTACCAACAAAACAACATCTCCTCAAAATCTGTTATATACAAAACTTAATTTCAAAAATCTATTACCATGAAAAAATTCACCCTCCTTTTCGTTTTCCTCCTTCTAGGTCAACTACTTTTTGCGCAAGCTTGGAAAACTTATCCAAACCACAGCTCCGGCAGCCTACTGACTTTCCCTCAAGATGAAGGCTGGCACACCGGCGAGCCCATCGAATGGTGGTACACCAATGCACATCTGACCGGCCAAAATACCGGACACGAATATACTATTATGATGACCTTCTTCCGGTATGATACTCTGGGACTCAATGGCTTTAGAATATTAAATATTGCAGACGAAACCACCGGAGAGTTTAAGTCGGGAACCGCTTTCTTGACTTATCCCGTAATGGCCACCGACCATTTGGAAATTGAAGCCAAAAAACTGGTCGGCACCGAGAGATGGTACACCAAAAAAGATTCGACAGGCAATCTACTGCCCTTTCAGTACAAAATTGAATCCGCCGGCCTAGTGGTTGGGTCTATTGACTTAGATTATGATGCTTTCAAACCGCCTTTGGTAGTGGCAGATTCCGGATATCTGAATCAAGGCATAACCAATTATACCTATTATTACTCTCAAACAGGGATGAATGTCTCCGGCACAATCTCCTTCAACGGAACTCAAGAACCCGTCTCCGGAATCGGTTGGATTGACCGCCAATATGGCAATTTTAATCCCAACACCGGAGAAGCCTACGAGTGGTTTTCCTTACAATTATCTAATGGCATGGACTTTAATTTATGGAATATTTTTACGGACGAAGGGACGATTCCCAATAATTCCGAATATCGAATCTTAGCCATGTATATTGACGAACAGACATCCAAAACCATCTCCGACTTCAAGATAGAACGCCCAAAATTTGCCTATACCACGGCCACCAACAACTGCTACGCAAACCAGTGGCATTTGACTTCTGACACCATGGATATAGACTTATTGATTACGCTCAATAGCAAGGATTCAGAAGTCTTAGTCCCCTTCCCCTTTTTGGAAGGCGGCACCCGCATTGAAGGCACCATTCAAGGGCAGTCCGTTACCGGAAAAGGATTTGCGGAATTGCTTCACCGGTATATCAATCCAAAGATGGCATTTACGCTACCGACCACTTGGACTTATCATGAGCCGATTACTTGGCAGTTACAAAACAAGGATGAAGGCCGCCCCATCACCTACGATTTGTGGATGAGTTCTGACGACCAAGCGAGTTTTGCCCCTATCGCTTCCGGGCTTACAGATACCAGCTTTCTATGGGATGCCGCCGGGCTGCCAACAGATGCGCATTATTGGTTTAAGTTGGTGGGATACTCTTCGGACACGACGTTGATAGATTCTGTTGTGACAGCCCAATCCTACACTTTAGAGCCGGTCAGCAATACCAATATACAGCTTGCGCAAAAAATAACCATCCGCCCCAATCCGGCTACTGACTTGTTAAATGTAAGTTGTAAAAATGATGGGAAAGGTCAATTAATGGATCTTAGTGGCCGGCATGTAATCGCTAATTTCAGCTTGCGCAAAAACGAACTCCAAACGATAGATGTCTCCGAGCTACCTGCAGGGCAGTATCTAATTATCGTTCAAGTTGATGGACAGTCACTTTACAAAAAATGGATTAAGCTATAAGGAACGAACTAACGAACTAACGAACTAACGGTATAACGGTATAACGGTGTAACGGTATAACGGTGTAACGGCTAGACAGCCAAGAGACCTTGCTACTTGAACGTCCGAAGGCAATGAACGGTGTAACGGTGTAACGGTGTAACGGTATAACGGCTAGGCAGCCAAGAGACCTTGCTACTTGAACGTCCGAAGGCAATGAACGG
>JALVCY010000193.1 GCA_027009605.1 Saprospiraceae bacterium | reverse complement strand
ATTTTGGTCAAAAATGCCCTTTTTGCGCCTGTTTTTGCTAATTTTTGTTGACGTAGGAACAGTTACTTGTATTTCTAGTTATTTAGGGGCAACTTTACAGAATCTAAACACTTGATTTTGAAATTACTACTAGGCATTTTTGTTTTCTTTTTGGGGCTGGGCTGCTTAACAGCTCAGGATTTTGATGATTTGGCCGGAGTTGATGCCATTTTTTTTCCGGATATCCGGTCTATTGAATATCGCATAATCAAAATAAATGGCGAACCGGATCCAACGACCCAAATTGGAAACCTAAACGAAGAAATCGCTAAACTCAAAAATGAAGCCCGGGATACCGACAATCCCAAAACCCAAGATGACCTGAACCAGCGCATCGGCATCAAACAAAATCAAATCAATCAGGTCTATAATGATAAAACGGAACGGGATAAATGGAATCTGTATTATAGCCAACCATTGTCTCCAATCCCCATCGTCCATCTGCAGTCTAACCAAGCGATATTCTTTGCCTTTGACGACCTAAATGAAGAACCAACCAGATATTCCTACACCATTATTCCTTACCAATGGGATTGGAGTGAACCGCTGGACTTGACGACTAGTGAATACTTAGAAGGCTATTCCTATAGCGAAATTGATAACTTTGTTTTTCCGGAATTAACCAATACAAACTATACCGCTCATCGCTTCCAATTTCCAAACGACGACATAAAGCCCTTAGTATCAGGCAATTACCTATTAGTCGTCTATGAAACCGGCTCTGAAGAGATTGCCTTTACAAGAAGAGTCTTTGTCACCGGTCAAGCGTTTTCCTTTGTGCCGGATGTCCGGGGCAATTCATTTGATAGAGACTCTTTGCAGAAAATAAATTTTACCGTAAGGTATCCGGAACGCTACGCACACCTTGCGCCCGGCCGGGATGTCAAAGTGGTCGTTCTCCAAAATGGACGACCCGATAATGCCCAAGTCATCGAAAAGCCGGCTTTGGCCATCAACCGCAATCTGAGATATGGATATCAGGATCGAATTGGCTTTAAGCCGGGCAAAGAGTTTCGGTTTGTCATGATGCAAACATTTGATTACCCCCAAGTAGGCACCCATTTGGTCCGACAAGGGGACGATGATGGCTACGAAGTCTATCTAAATGCACAAGAAGAACGCTCCTATCATCCGACTTTCTTTTATCGGGATTTGAACGGTCAATTTGTGACCATGAACGGAGTCCAAAATGAAGAACCGGGAGACCCTGATTATGCCCATGTTTATTTTACTTATTTGAAGGATGACCCTTATTATCAAGCGGATTTGTATGTCGTAGGCAAATTTTCAGATTGGCAATTTAAGGATGAATACAAACTCTCTTTTAACCCAAGAGAAGGCCGTTATGAAGGAGAAGCCTTCCTAAAACAAGGCTATTATGACTATTACTATGCACTCAAACACCCGGATTCTGACCGGATAGATATTGACCGAACCGAAGGCCATAGCTTCCAAACAAGTAATGAATATACCGTCTTGGTCTATTATACGACTCCAAACGGGCGCTTTGACCGGTTGGTGGCGTCCAAATCTTTTGTCATTAATCATTGAGATTTCGTATAACAATCTGCCGTTCGTCTTAATTTCCGATACATTTATATAATTGTTTTGTGTGCCTTGCGGAATAATGACTAGTATTGTGAAAAAAACCGTAATGGCAAAAATCTACTCCATACTTCTCCTGCTCTTTTGGGGAGCCGGCCTGTCCGCCCAAGAGATTTGGTCATTAGAAAAATGTATCGACCAAGCTCAAAAAAATAGTTTGGTCATCCAACAAAGTGAATTGGCCATCTCCAGAAATCAAATCTCCCTTAAACAAGCCAAAAGCGATCGATACCCAAATCTAAATGGTAGCCTAGGATTCTTTGAACAATTTGGGCGAACCATCGACCCCACAACCAACTCTTTTGCCAACAAAAAAATCGGTTCCAGCCAAATGGCTATTTCTTCCGGGGTCATTCTTTTTAATGCCGGCCGCATCAACAACACCATTGCGCAAGCCAAACTCAACCTGGAAGCCGCCCGCCAAGATGCCCAAAACACTTCAAATGATTTGTCGCTTAATGTCGCACTCATCTATCTCCAAATCTTATTTGCGGAAGACCAAGTCGAAAATGCAAAATCCAAATTAAGCATTGCGCAAGCCCAGCTAAAAAGGGCGCAGGCATTGATTCAAGCCGGTAGCCTTGCGGAAAATGAAGCCCTTCAATTTGACGCCCAAGTAGCAACCGGCGAGCAAAGCCTAATCACTGCACAAAACACACTGGACAATGCTTATCTGCAGCTCAAGCAGTTGTTAAGATTAGAAAATGATGTGGACATCCAAATTGAAAGACCCGATATTTCGACAGGAGACCTGAATCCGGAGTTATTGACCACGGAAGCCATTTATCAACAAGCTTTGGGCAATCAACCCAACATCAAAGCAGGCGAAATCCGGCTCAAAAGTAGTGAATTGGGACAAAAAATTGCTCGATCTCAACTATATCCGTCCATCAGTCTAAGTGGGTCTTTATCTACTAATTATTCTACGCTTTCGCGAAAGCTGGACACCGAAAACTCCAAAATAGCTTCGTTTCCACAAGCCGTAAAAATCAACGGCGCACCTGCCACATTAGAAGTTCCCCAACTTGTTCCTTCATTTATAGACAATCCCTTTAAAGACCAATTCAATGAAAATTTTGGTCAATCGGTTGGCGTTCGATTAAGCATTCCTATCTACCAAAACGGTCGGACTTCCGCTGCGATACAGCGTGCTCAATTGGGTATTCTCCAGACCAAACTAGCCAATGAACAAGCCAAACAATCACTCCGAAGCAATATCCAAAAGGCCATCGCCGATGCCAAAGCGGCCAAAAGACAATATACCGCCGCCCAAAAAGCAGCCAAAGCCACACAAGCCGTTTATGAAAATACCCAACAAAAATATGCAATTGGAGCAGCCAGTTCTTTTGAATTGACTACGGCCAAAAATAATGCGGATACGGCCAAAACTCAATTGACCGGCTCCAAGTACGACTTGATTTTCAAACTAAAAATCATTGACTACTACCAAGGAAGAAAAATCCAATTCTAAGCCCCAAACAAAACAGAAATCATGAAAAAAAATAAAAATCTTTACATACTTCTCGGTCTTCTCCTGTTGGTAGCCATTGCCGGGCTCACCCTTGGCGGTAACCAAAGAAAAAAAGGGATTGCTGTCTATACCGACAAAGTCAAAAAACGGAGTATTCAAGAGACCGTATTAGCATCCGGCAAAATCTATCCTAAAACAGAAGTCAAAATCAGTTCTGATGTCTCCGGAGAAGTCGTAGATTTACTCGTCAAGGAAGGAGACACCATTAAGATGGGGCAACTATTGGCACGAATAGATCCGGATGCCTACGAATCGGCCGTCGAACGCGGACGTGCCAATGTCAATTCCGCCCGGGCTCAAGAAGCCAACTCCAAAGCCCAAGCAGAAGGAGCTAAAGCTAGAAAAATCCAAGCGGAAGCCCAATTGGAGCAAGTAGCAGCTCAATTAAAAAACACCAAAGCTATATTTGAACGGAATCAAACTCTATACAAAAATGGAGTGATTTCACAAGCCGATTTAGATGCCGCAGAGACCGCTTTCATGACGGCTTCCGCCAATTTAAAATCGGCTCAAGCTTCGGTTGCATCTGCATCAGCTTCCTACCAATCGGCTCTTGAAGGTGTACGTGCCGCCGGATTTAATATTAACAATGCCGTCGCCGGCTTAAAGGAACTCAACACCAGTTTACAGCGTACTTCTATTTTTGCTCCGATGTCCGGGATTCTTTCCAAGCTCAATGTTGAAAAAGGCGAAAGAGTCGTAGGAACCATCCAAATGGCCGGTACAGAGATGATGCGTATTTCTGATTTCTCTGTATTAGAGACCCAAGTCGATGTCAGTGAAACCAATGTCCTTCAAGTCGATATTGGCGACAAAGCCGTAATCGAAATCGATGCCTATCCGGACAGAAAATTTACCGGCAAGATATCTGAAATCGGCAATTCTGCCAGCAACCTAAGTGCCATTGCCGCCAATTCTGATCAAGTGACCAATTTTAGAGTAAAAATTATAATTGACCCGAGTTCTTATGAAGATTTGGTATTGCCCGGCAAGCCGTTCCCGTTGCGTCCCGGCATGTCTTCCAGTGTAGAAATTTATACCCATAAGGCCGAAGATGTTTTGACCATCCCCATCCAAGCGGTCACAACCCGGGAGAAGGAAGGAGACAACTTGAAAGACGATGATAAAATCAACTTGGTCGTCTTTAAGATTTCGGGGGATACGGTTAGTCAAAAAATCGTACAGACCGGCATTCAAGATGACGAATATATAGAAATCAAATCCGGTATCAACCTAGATGATGAAATCGTCACCGGCCCTTACAAAACCATTTCGCGTAAGCTAAAAAACGGCTCCAAAGTAAAAGTTAAAGACGAAAAAGAAGTCAAGAAGAAGAAAAAATAAAGCCTAAAAATTGTAACCGTATAGCCTCGACTGCCTTGGCTAACACAGACACAATCCATTGGCTATCAAGTGATTATACTTTATCAACCCAAGAGATTAGCAATTTCTTATTTGAAAATCTAATGACGTAGCAGCCTGACCACTAAGCTCACGCAGCAAACACTAAGACTACACTAAGACTTCTTAGTGTAATCTTAGTGCAAAACAGGTGCAGTCGGATTTTGTCCCCATTGCCCCTTTTCGATTATTTGTAATGGGGGTAAGTTTCTAGGAAAAAATGCGGCTAAAGCCGGTCTCCCGCTTAGCTTTGGCCCGTCAGCTGAAGCAGACGGTAAAAGCAAAGAAGATGAAATTAAAGAGATGCCCGGAATCCAAGTTGGCTCCTGTTTTACCGTTGGTTTTACTTTACCGTTGGTTTTAACCAACGGACCGGAATACCAAAGCCTACCTTTCATCAAGCAATTTCGTCAACTCAATAGTATAGAATTGGTCGCCATTGATAATCAAAGCATAATAATTTGCTGCGGCCAATTTTCTAGCATCCACCTTAATTAGGTTTCCATCATACTCCACCGGAACTTCAATGCGCTGCCCAATTTCATTATAAAGAATCAAGGCATCCACCCCATCCGTTGTATTCATCACAATGGTCACATCATCAAAAAATGGATTCGGATAAACCACAGCGACTTCCATTCCGCAATGAGACTCGACCATATCCACCGGACTGTACTCAAAGTCATCATCCGAATCTACAACCTTCACACGGTAATACACTTTTCCATTAGGAGCAATGGGATCAAAATATTTATAAAACTCATTGTCTTTAGTTGCTTCAATGGTGGCAATTGGTAAGAATAAAACCCCATCATAACTACGTTCTACGACGTAATAAGCCGCATTAAGGTAGTGATTATCAACCACCCAACTTACTTGGGTTTCACATTGGTTTACATCTGCCGTAAATATTTTCCAGATATTTTCAAGCACTGATTTTTCACAAACTGCTTTAGTAAATTTTGTGTGGTTATAAAAATCTGTAAATCCAATCCTAGACAATTCAGATGCATTAGTCAAGGTATAGCCTTCGGTCAACGTGCCTTCATTCGTCTCCACATTACACTCGACCTTGGAGTAATCCCAAGTTGTACTCGAAATGTCCCCCCCAAAGTTATTAGGAGCGATACCGACATACTGAGTAATAAATTGTTTTTCACTTTCATGATATTTAGCCCCATCCGTATCGCGATTATGCTGTAAAGTCAATTCTACATAGGAGCCACCATCTACATCTTCTTTTATTGTCCATTCTCTTTTCATCCCTTCCAAGGATTCTTCAAAATCTGTCACCTCATGATCAACTCTCGTAGAGTAACCATCTTTCAAGCCATTATTCAATATTTTTGCCGGAGTATAATCATTATCATATCCGGTGCCTTCTTCATATCCAACAGGAAAGACAAACTCCCCCTTTAAACCTTCCTTTTTTAGCGAACCTTCGCTATTGGTCACAAAATACCTATTTTCAGAATAACCGGACAGTGTAGCATCGTCATCAACAATGACATCTGCATCTCCCAAAATAACGTGCCCGTCATCCACATCTAAGTCAAAATCGCGGCCTATCACCATGTCATAATTAGCATGCTGATCATTTCCCCATGTTAAATCCGTCCCTTCAGTAGTCAATGGCATCAAGACCAAATTATTTTTATTCTCAAAAACAATATCACAATCGATATTCACATAGCTCCCATCCAAAACAGTAGGTTTTTCACCCATTGGAATGATGGCACCGTTGGGGTTTTTCAAGACAATTCGTCCATCACCATGAATATGTGCATTGGGATGAATATAAATCTGCTCACTATAAATATTCCAATCTCCATCCACGGTAATATCAGCATGCTCTCCAATCCAAAGTTGTTGAGTATGCACCGTATTGGAGCCATCCTTAATGTTCGAGACAAAATTGATGGTTGACGCTGACTGCCCAAAAGCAACCACCGCCAACATCATCAAGCCCCATAGTATGTTTAGTCTTCTCATGACCTGTTTTTTCTCAATATGTCCCTGCCTTTCGGCAAAATAGTTACTTCCCAAGAGCTGTCTTTCCGGCTTGCGCCAAACTTAAATCTCCTATTTTTCCTACTACATTAAAAGTCCATTCGGTATCATAATCAGAAACGACACGATGCGCATCTACCGTCTTAATAGCAACTTCAAAGCCAAACTTGGTTTGGTTCATTAAATTAATATAAATAGGATCTCCATTACCCAGTATCTTTTGATCTGTGGATAAGTTTACGGTGTAAGCCTCTAATAACTCAGGGCTTTTAAATTTAATATAAAAGTGTCCTTTGTCTATTTTCTTGACTTCAATAGCTTCACTTCCAAAAAGCAATTCTCCATTTTGTCCAATTTTTCCGGAAACGGAATAATGACTATTTACTTGCTTGCGCAAAATATCATTTTCTTGTTTTAGTTCCTTTACTGCATTGACTAAAACGGCTGTTATTTGTGGGTAATTCAAGGCTTTGTAGCCATCATCTGTCTCTGAGACCAACTCAGGAAGAATCTTCTCTACATCTTGGGCAATGAATCCGATATCATGACGACCATCCACTTTCCAATCAAAGTATTTGCCATCTAAATGCATTACTTTATCCAAAGAATTTTCGATAGAAGTAATATTTTTCTTTAGTCTAAAATCAGATGCTTGAACCCTAATATTCCCACTTCCATCTTTAACCAACCATTGCGAACCTGAACCTGCCGGGATGTTTCTTATTCTCATCTGCCCATTGACATCTAGGTCTGTCGAAGGAGAACTTGTATTGATACCCACTCTTGCACTATTTGTTAAAAACATCACATTCTTTCGGTCATCCCATCCATTTTGGGTATTGGTAAAAAATGAAATATTAGAATCCGAACCCAGCACCAAGGTTTCATCACTAGTCCCAAAATTAGGCTGAGCAGTCCAAGCAAACTCTCCCCCCCCCAAAATAGTATTTCCACCGGCACCCAAGACCAAGGAATTTCCCCACTGATGATCCGCAAACCTCATCCATTCAAATGTATAGCTAGGGCCACGAGAGTACAAACCTCCAGAATGGGCTATATTCCCTTGAACATCAAGCTTTTCCGCAGGAGAAGCCGTCCCCATTCCTATTTTTCCATCAGGGATAATCCGCATGGCTTCTGCGGCATTTTCATAGCCATTGACTGCCCCCACATCAAATACCAATCCACCACCGGAAGAAATACTATTGCGGATATGCAACTCATTATGGGTTTGCTCAATAGCGGATTCTTCGATACCACCATCCTGCTTAAAGATTAAAATAGGATTATCATCTTCATTGTCATCATCCGTATCTGCTTCAATAATTAGTTTAGCATCTCCATCTGTCCCACTACTCACATGTAATTTCCCGGAAGGGGCAATCGTTCCAATGCCTACATTGCCTTGGTTATTAATAAAAAGATGTTCATGACCGGCAACATTGGCCGCTGAATGCCCGCTAAGCACGAGACCACCATTTAGCTCTCCGATAGAAGCATGATCATTATTCGCCGCATTTCTAAACCGTATCAATCTCGTATCAGACCCGCCTAATTGGATATCGCCCATCACATGGAGCTTAGAAGATGGATTCGTAATTCCTAATCCAACATTACCATCCCTAGCAATGGTAAATTGGTCTGTTGAATTCCCTACATTAAATAACCCTTTAACATCAAACTCGCGGGCTGTATAACCTGCTGGAATAGCGCCGGCAGTCCAATCAACAGGCTCCCAACCACTTGATTGCTGATTATCATAAATTGAATATTCAACAGGTCCTGTTCTTTCACAGTAAACTTCCAAATATTGCTCATCGTAAGTGGAATTTTCTAAAACTCTAACTTTCGTAAAAGTAGGGGTATAGTAGTAACTATGGCTCAAGAGTGTAAAAGCCATATTGGTCGCATCATTATAGGACACTCCCACCTTAAAATTCAATGTGGAATGTCCTCCTCCACTAATCGGATCTCTAAGAGTAAAATCGGCATTAGCTCTTTTTCCACCAGTATTTTTTGCTATTCTATACCAATTTCCAGCTGAAACATTTGATGAATTTGATTGTGCAAAATTAATCCAGTCTGTCCCTGTTGCCGTTGACGCTAAAATTTGCCCTGCAGTACCGGGGTCTCCATCCTTATCTTCAAAGGCTCCATCTAATCTCATATTTCCAGCTACATGTAATTTTTCGTCCGGACTATTTGTTCCGATACCTAAATTACCATTTGCTACTATCCGCATTCTTTCAATTGGAGCAGCATCTGCATCGTCTTTTGTAGAAAAATACAGTCCTCCACTAGCATTATTTTCTGATATCCCACCCATTCTTGCATAGTCACGTATTGAATTTTGGCCAAACTGTATCCACAGGCCTTCACTAGACCCACCCCCTAAATCAACCAATCTCACCCCTTCTTGAATCGAGCTAATATTAGCAGGAGTGATTTCCAAAGCGGCACTGGGAGAAGATGTGCCAATGCCAAGACGCTTATTGGCATTATCCCAAAATAAATTAGCATTATCTTCAGTTGGTTTTGTGTCATTCCCAGCAAAAAAGACAGATCCTTCCGTCCCCGTATGTGACAAACTATTCATTTCAACTGTCTTCGTCCCTCCGTCTTCCAAGGTCAAGGTCAAAGTAGTTCCGGACAAACTAAAGTCAGTAATCTTTTGGTCATCCGTATTATCCAAGTATGGCGTTAAATCGACTTCTCCAACTGCCGACCAATTTGTCCCATCAAAGCGATACACCTTATCATCATCGGTGTTATACAACAAGGCTCCTTTTGCAGGTGTAGTAGCATTCATCTCTGATGCTGTCCCCTTATTTAATTCCAAAAGAGATGCAGGATCTATTTGTGCAAACAGATGAATGTTCACAAAAACAAAGAAAAGAACAAAAGTTATTTTATTATTTTTCATAAGTATTACAAATTTGCAGAAGATGAACTAATAATCTCGACATCTCCTTCTTTTAAAACAGTACCATTACCAACATGCATCGAGTCCACACGGAAGGATTCATAATAATTGCTACCCGTAGTTCCTCTAAACCGTAAGTAGATATGATTATCACTACCCACATATTGAGTCATAGTAAACTCCGGACTCCCGGCATTGACAGTAGCGGTTTCGATTAAAGCATTAGAAGGATAATAACAATATCCGACCCACGTCAAATCAATCACCTTTCCTGAGCGATAACGATATCCGGTCACATGAATCCGATACATTTTAGCATCCGTATCCACCTTATAGGGTAATTTGATATGGATATAATTATTATCCGTAGTATTGGTAAAGAAAGAAGCAATACCGTGTGAGACGGCACAACTTCCATAGCCTGAACTATTACCAAACATGGATGTTTTCTTTCCTTCAATCACGACACCGTCCACATCTAATTCACTACCGGGCGTATCCGTATTAATCCCTACTTTCCCGTCAGGTTTAATAATCGCTCTTTTGGTCCCATTCGTTAAAAAACCAATTTCATCATTATTGGTGATTCCATTTTGCCCACCTAGTGTTATCAAGGTGGAAGCACTTCCTCGCTGATCTCCTTCAATAGCTCTTGCATAGACCCAAGGAGTCGCCACAAAGCCGGCATCTTTTAAATTACTATTATTTTGAAAATAGCCCTGACCCTGCAACACATTATCTACATTATTGCTTCCTATTACAGCGGCGCCATTCACATCCAATTTTTGATTCGGACTATTAGTTCCGACACCAACATTCCCTGAATTGGCAGAATACATATCATTTCCCGCAAGAGTCCAATCGTTATCATCAAGGTTCAAACTAGACAAATCCACCCAATCGGTTCCAGTTGCGGTAGAAGACAATACTTGCCCGGCCGTACCGGGCTGTCCATTTTTATCTTTAAAGCTACCATTTAAACGCATATCCCCGGCTATATGTAATGCATCGGAAGGATTTCCGACACCGATGCCCACTGCATCTCTAAAAAAAGATTTTCCATTATTTGCATAAAGAGCATAATTGCTGTTTGAACCGTCATTAACATCTACATAGAGCCCGTAATTATTTACTCCGTCCCGCATATAAAATCTTGCCCCATAATTATTCGGTAAATCAGTGTGACCTGTGGATACCACATTCACATTATAAATGGCCGTAGTGGGCTCTGTTTCATATTTATTAGAATTGATATTCAATCCATACATTACCTTTGCGGCATAACCGGTTCTACCGTATAGTCTCATGGTCGTACCAAAAATATTATCTGGATTAGCCTTGTATGCACTGACACTAATACTTTGACCAAATTCATTTTTGCTTGCCCCATAGACAGAGATGTTAGAACCATAAATATTATCAACTTCACCGATGCCATCCGCACTTTTGGTAGCCACAATATTGTTACCATAAATGGTAGTGACTGCACCGGCACCTTCCGTCTTGGATGCTCTTGTATAGGAGCCAAAGATAGATTTTGTTCCGCCATCACTTCGCCCGTAAGCCAAGGAATAAGTACCATAAATACCGTTATTTGGATTAGCAGCAGTAGAAAAATTATAGACATAGTTATAATTTCCAAAGGCATTCCTAAAATTATAGGCTGCTTTTTCTATTCGTGCATAATTGCGAGTGGCATAATAATCAGCCGCACCACCGGTGGTCTGACCTTTCACCAAATTCTCAGTACCTACAGTCGCATAAGTCCCCGTTAAAGCTCCGGTTCTAGTAATTCGATTCGACAAATTCACATAGGACATATCACCAAAATCCTTGACTCCCCGATCTACTAATAAGAAGTTTGCATTGTTTGGACTATTCCCAAATCCAAAACCACCATGATTATTTCCCACAGACTCTGACATTGTGAAAAAACTATGGGGCAACCCACCAACGGACATACTCAATTGCCCATTATTGGATTGATACATTCTAAAGGCTTTCGCCAAATCCGCACTGTAAGTATTATTAAGTATTCTGAAAGCCCAAGGGCCCTGATCATCGGTTTGAATATCTAACATACTACCGGCAAAAGCATTATCCTTAATAGACAACCTTGAGCCAGATGCCCCGGGGCCTATATTCATGGTTTGTGTCGCATGAATATCACCGGTCACATCCAGTTTAACACTAGGTGATGTATTGCCTACGCCCACATTTCCGGTAACGGCAGAATATTGATTATTTCCGGCAACGGTCCAATCTTCATCCGGAGCTAAACCGCTAAGGTCAATAGTTCCGCCATTGGTCAAGGTAACAATATGCGTATTAGGATCATAGCTTAGTGCTTGTAATTCATTACTTGAATCCACATCGCCATCCGCTGCTGACAAGACCCAAGCACTTCCATCATACTGATAGACCTTATTGTCATCGGTATTATAGACTAATGCGCCTTTCTCTACACCTGTCGCTCCATTCATTTCGGCAGTCGTCGCTTTATTCAATACCAACAGATAGTCCGAATCAAATTGAGCCTTCAACGAGCCCAAAAGCGTCATAAGTCCAAGTACAAATAGTAATCTCATTGGGGGGTAATTTTAAAAATTAAAAATTGTAAACATAAACTCTGAATCATAATCGATGCGATCTCCATGCCCGTTATCATTATCCCCAATATTAACTTTAAAACCGGTAGTAGTCTGATCATAATAAGTAATACCCGGATCATCATTACCTGTTCCACTCCTATCCGGCTGGGTTAATTGAATGATATAATCAGCATCTGGCATTGCCGTATTAAAGGTAATTTGATAATCCCCTTTATTGATTCTGGTAACTGTTGCGCCTTTGATTTTAATCGCCGTTCCATCGGCAGCAACTTTACCCATGGCTTTCATAGGACTTGCGTAAAAAGCGCCACCGTCCGAACCGGCTGTGATATCATTGCCTGCATCCGTACTCACCACTTTTACCAAAGAAGAGACATCCCTCCAATCAGTACTCACAGATGTTGAAGTTAAGACTTGACCCCCAAAACCCTTGTCCCCATCCTTATCTTCAAAAGCACCATCAAGTCTCATATTACCGGCCACATGCAATTTTTCATCGGGATTATTAGTTCCAATACCAAAATTACCATTCCCTTTCAAAACTGCTTCATTCCAAGTTCCATTTTCCATAGCCCACAACTCTAAATCTGTCGTTCTAGTAGCATGATCATGCTCTATATATCTGGCAGAAATCGCTGCAGTCTCTACAAAATCAGTTGCCCCTGCACCAGTCGTCTTATCTCTAAAAGAGATGATTGATTGATTACCATTGGTAGTATTAGTATTCTCAATTGCGACAGCTGTCAAGCCCCCGGGATGATCTTGCGAAATATGAAATAGTCGTTGTGGATTTGTTGTACCAATACCGACATTACCATTAGCTGCAACCGTCATTCTCAACTTATCATCCGTACCAAAATGTAATGGAATGGCACTATTTGCACCGACAATCATACCCAGTGCATCATTTGCAGCAGAAAATTTATGTCCTAAGACTTCATAATACCCTCCAACAGTTGACAGTCCCCATCTTGCAGGCCCTACTCTAGTAGAGCCATGTGAAAGGATAGCAATATTACCAATATCAGATCGTGCTTCTAATGATGCATATTTTCCACTATCTGTTGTTTCAAACTCCAGAGATGCATTGCCGGCAGAAAGCCCTTGTGTCAATCTATCCGGGGTATTGGTACCAATCCCCAAACGCTTATTCACATTATCCCAAAATAAATTTGCATTATCTTCGGTTGGCTTGGTATCAGCCCCTGCAAAGAATACAGACCCTTCTGTTCCTGTATGTGACAGGCCGCTTAGATCTACTGTTTTCGTATTTCCATCTTCCAGTGTAATGGTCAATACATTCGTTGCTGCATCTAGACTAAAGTCTGTAACTGTTTGATTATCCGTATTATCTAAGTATGGAGTCAAATCTACCGTACCACCGTCTTCCAAAGTCAAGATATTGGTCGCAGCATCTAGGCTGATTTGCTGATCATCTGTGCTGGCTCCCGCAATATCAACGGTCTTTGTGCCACCATCTTCCAAAGTCAAGGTCAAAGTTGTTCCTGACAAGGTGAAGTCGGTTATCTTTTGATCGTCCGTATTATCCAAATATGGAGTCAAGTCCACTGTGCCACCGTCTTCCAAAGTTAAGATATTGGTCGCAGCGTCCAAGCTGATTTGCTGGTCGTCTGTACTGGCTCCGGCAATATCAACTGTCTTCGTACCACCATCTTCCAAAGTCAAGGTCAAAGTAGTGCCTGACAAGGTGAAATCGGTTATCTTTTGGTCGTCGGTATTGTCCAAATATGGAGTTAAATCCACTGTACCACCGTCTTCCAAAGTTAAGATATTGGTTGCAGCGTCTAGGCTAATTTGCTGATCATCTGTTCCTGAGTTATTCAACGCACTCAAGTCAACTGTTTGCGTATTGCCATCTTCTAAGGTAATAGTCAATACGTTGGTCGCAGCGTCTAAACTAAAGGCTGTGATATTTTGATCATCGGTATTATCTAAGTAAGCAGTTAAATCTACTGTACCACCGTCTTCTAACGTTAAGACATTCGTTGCAGCGTCTAAGCTGATTTGCTGGTCATCTGTACTGGCACCGGCAATGTCAACTGTTTTTGTTCCACCGTCTTC
>JALVCY010000192.1 GCA_027009605.1 Saprospiraceae bacterium | reverse complement strand
CAACAAATCATTGCTTTGCTGGAGCCTTTCCATCTCTTCCATCAATTCGGCCAAGCGTGCTTGATGCTCGGGGAGTTTGCCGTATTTGATTTCGGCGGCTTTATTGAAGTCTCCGGAACGCTCCGCTTGTTGGGCTTCCAACTTCAAATGCTCAATCGCTTCTTTGGCATCTTGAATGCTTTGGACAATGTTTCTCTCGTCTTCCCACTTGGCGCGAAGGCTTTTTTCCTGCTCTTCCAAATCTGCCAATTCCTTGTTGATTTTTTTGAGCTTATCCTTATCTTTTTCGCGCTTCATGGCAGCCTTTTCGATTTGGAGTTGTCGAATCTTGCGTTCTACTTCGTCCAATTCTTCGGGCATGGAATTCATTTCCAAACGCAATTTGGCAGCCGCTTCATCAATCAAATCAATCGCCTTATCCGGCAAAAAACGATCTGTCACATATCTTTGCGAAAGCTGAACCGCCGCCACGATGGCATCGTCCGTAATATTGATTTTGTGGTAATTTTCATACCGCTCTTTCAAGCCCCGAAGGATGGAAATCGCATCTTCTTCACTGGGCTCATCGACCGTAACCTTCTGAAAACGACGCTCTAACGCTTTATCTTTTTCAAAATACTTTTGATACTCTTCCAAGGTGGTTGCCCCTATGGTTCTGAGTTCTCCGCGCGCCAATGCCGGTTTTAGGATATTGGCGGCATCCATCGCACCTTGGCTTTTTCCTGCACCGATTAGGGTGTGGATTTCGTCAATAAACAAGATGATTTCTCCATCCGCCTTACTGACTTCATTGACGACTGCTTTCAGTCTTTCTTCAAATTCTCCTTGGTACTTGGCACCGGCAATCAATGCGCCCATGTCCAAGCTATATAATTCTTTAGTCCGCAAATCTTCCGGCACATCCCCGGCAATAATCCGGTGGGCCAATCCTTCGACGATGGCCGTTTTACCTGTACCGGGTTCACCGATTAAGATGGGATTATTCTTCGTTCTTCTGGCGAGAATGTGCAATACTCTCCTGATTTCATCTTCCCGACCGATGACCGGATCCAATTTGCCGCTTCTGGCGCGGTCGTTTAGGTTGATGGCGTATTTATTCAACGAATCGTAATTGGCTTCCGCATTTTGAGAAGTCACCCGATCGCCTTTACGCAAGTCAAAAATGGCCGCCTTCAAGTCTTTTTGGTTGACCCCCAAATCTTTGAGCATACGGGCAGTCTGGGAATTTCCCGCAAGGATGGCCATTATCAAATGCTCCAAAGCGACAAACTCGTCATTAAACGTCTTTAAGTAGTCATTGGCCTTTTGAAAAGCCGCCACGGAATCTCTGGAAAAATAGGGATTGCCCCCGCCGCTCACTTTCGGAAAAGACTCGACAATACTTGCCAAGGCTTGTTCCACGACTTCCGGCCGAATGCCCAATTTATTCAGCAGGTGGTTGGCGACATGGTCATCAGTTTTCAGGATGCCTTGCAGCAAATGACCGGGTTCAATGGCTTGTTGACCGTTTTCGTGAGCCAATTGCTGCGCCATCTGGACAGCTTCTTGGGTTTTGATGGTCATGTTATTTGTATTCATATCTTATTGTTTTTTTTGGTATCTTTTCAGCACAATTATTTTTATGTCTGTAGTCACTTTTCTTGTAACTAGCCAACTATAAATAGAAATCATTTTGTTAGTTGCCTTACCACTTAGACCGCCTAGATTTTCACTAAGATTACACCAAAGTCTTCTTTGTGCAAACTTAAAGTTTTCTACATGAACTTAGTGGTCAAGCTTCCGCAAAATAAATTTCTATATTCATAGCTTTCACTGCTGAACAGTTACTGTTTTAAATTTCAAATTCAACAAAAGATAAGCATCAATAGGCATGCCACCCGCCGAATACGGTCATTATGGCTGTAAGTAATTGATTATCAAGGACATTCTGTCAGGCGACTTCCTTTTTTTGTGGGCATTTTGTCAGTCTTCAAAGCTAGGAGCGGCTCGTAAAAGGTCTGTCCTCTTGCTCTGCTCAATGGCTACTGTTTGGAACTAAAGTTCAAAGGCCATTAAAGCGCTTCTCAATCTCATACAAAAATCACTGCTTCACGATGTTTCGACGACTACTTTTCTAGTTAGATTGCCCTTGTTGGTGATGATTCGCAGATAATAGACTCCTTGCGGAATATCTAAGGACATGAGATCTAAGATGGGCTGCTTGCTTTCCAATATTTTCCGGCCGGCCCAATCGTACAAAGTGGCCGATTGTAGTTTTAAATCCCGGCCTTTGCATCGAATGGTAATCACGCCGGAAGTAGGATTAGGAAAAATATCAAGCTTATTTTGCGAAAGCGCTAGATTCTTATTCGCAAGTGGCGTATAATGCAGGGACAGATTATCCACTTCTAAACTGGAAGTTGCGTCTGTCGGCTCAACTTTATGGCCTCCTTGAATGAAAATTTCAGTATGTGTTACATCAACAAGCGTTTGCGAAATGGGAATGGTGATTTTTGTCCAGTCTTCAATTGATTGAACTCCATACCAAATACCGGAGTCTATTACGCTCCCATTATTCAGGATTTTCACACTAATGGAAACCGTATCAAGTGGCACGATAAAACTTTTTACATAGGCTTCCAAATAGGTAGGATGTCCCGGGTTGGCAAATGTTGTTTTTGCCCAAGATACTTTTAGATTTGACCAAGAAAGAGGAAAAACAATGGCATTATTCCCCTGATAAGGCTGAAAGGTATCCTTCACAACTTGGTAGGTTTCCCAAGCTTGGAGATTCAAAGAATCCCAGTCTTCAAAGCCGCCATTTGGGATGTCCTGCGCCTGTACGCTTACGCTAAAAAGGAAAAGAACGGCCGCAAAGAATAGTTTTAGTAAGTTTTTCATGATAGTTTTTTTTATCCAAATAGTACTTACCCTAAAGGACTGCAGGTCAACCAAAATTGGTTGGGTTATTCCCCGAAAAACATCCCCACCTAGAGGGGTTACTATAAAAATTTGATAATCAAAAAAAATGAAATAGCTATAACTTATTAACAATCAACACCTTAGTGAATCCTTAGTGTTACTTCGTGAACTTGGTGGTTAGGCTTTTCATTCTCCTTTCCACTAAGGGCACTTTAGAATACACTAAGTTTACACTAAGAAACGCTACAAATTCTTGGCGCTGGACGGCTAAAATTTGGGTGAAAAATGGCGCACCCATTGGCAGACAGTGTGGGTTAGCGGTAACGGTTTGGCTATGCGTAGTTTGGGATTTTGAAACGATTAATTTTCAATTTACAACTAATTTTGTTTAATGTTAAAAGCTTAAATATTAGAGTATTACCCAAATTACGTATAGCCTTTGTTGGCGTGTCGTTATTTTAATTTTTTCTTATTTTCGACATATACTTTTTCGCTTAATTTCTTCAATGCTTTTATAAAATCTTTCTCGTTCAGAATTGTTAATTGATACGTCGCTATTTCTTTTAATTTAAAATATCGGCTTTCTTTACTAATTCCAGATTTAATCATTTCGGCATTTAAACTTTCTAAATTAGACAAAACTGCTAATTCATTTATACTTGCAATATCTCGTATATTCATTCCTTTTTCAGCATATTCAGGATTTGCTATTCTCCAATCTTTTGCTGTACAATGAAAAAGTGCTACATTCAATAAATCTGCTTCTTCAGCATAAATTACCCATTCCTTGTCTTTATCATAATTTTTTTCAGGCAAGATGTGTTTTTTTACTGCGTCAGTATGTATGTGATAATTTGCTTTGCTTATTATTCTTTTAAAATTCCATTCAAGATTATATTGATTGGTTTCAATTTCTTTTAGTCTTTGGTATTCAGTTATTAAATATAACTTGAAAGTTGGACTAATCCAAGTTCCGAATTCAAAGGCTATATCTTTATGAGCGTATGTTCCACCATATCTGCCTGCTTTTGAAAAAATCCCAATCGCGTTGGTTTTCTCAACCCATTCCTTAACACTCACTTTAAAACTATTCAATCCCGATTGATTTCTAATTATGGCGAATTCGCCATAATTAAAATTTGGATTGTTAATTTTTTCCCAGACACTTAAAAATTCTAATGTATTTCGATTTCGTAACCAATCAGTTATAAAGAAACTTCCATCTTTTGCTTTTAACATATCAGTTAGACAAATATAATCTTGCTCGTCTTTCTTTACAATCGAGATTATTTTTTCTTCAACTTTTATTTTTGTTGTTTTACTCATAATTAAATATTT
>JALVCY010000191.1 GCA_027009605.1 Saprospiraceae bacterium | reverse complement strand
AGTTTTGCCACAGTAGGAAACAGGCAGCAATTTGAAAAAATAAAAAAGCAGATAAAAAGTAGTAAAACTGAATTATCAGCAAAAGTGATTAGTAATAAAGACCTAGATCCCAATATTAAATGGCGTGCGTATTACCAAAAGCAAATAAGCAAAAAATATGTTCATCTAGTACCATTTAGCAGAGTGGCAAAGGTGGTAAGAGGAATAGCGACAGGTGCAAATAAGTATTTTACATTTAGTAAAGAAAAGGCTGCTAGATTTAATATTCCCGCCCATAGTTTACTTCCTTGCATCACCAAAGCAAAAGATGTCCATTCACCGTTTTTTACAACAGGGGAGTTTGAATGTTTAGTGGGTTCTAATGCCAATGTTTACTTATTTAATGCGGGGAAAAATCCGACTGATAATAATGTATTGAATTACATTAAATTAGGCGAGGAGGAAGGGGTAAATAAAAAGTTTTTGACTTCAAGAAGAAATCCTTGGTTTATTAACGAAAATAGACCACCTTCACCAATTTGGGTAAGCGTATTCAATCGAAACAGTGTCAAGTTTATAAGAAATGAAGCAGGAATCTCCAATCTAACTACTTTTCATTGCATCTATCTTAAATCTGATTTGTTCAGTAATATTGATGCGGATTTGATTTTTGCTTATTTACTAACTGACGTTGCGAAAGAAATATTTAGTGATAATCGAAGAGAGTATGGGGATGGGCTAAAGAAGTTTGAGCCAAATGATTTGAATAATGGTCTTATGTTAGACCTATCGCTATTGACAGATGAAGAGAAGGACATTATTAAAAAGCTATATTACGCCTACCGAAAATCGGTACTTAATGGTGAGGAGCTTACATCGCACATCGAAGAAATTGAAGAAATTTTAAAGGAAAAGTACAAGGCTAAATAGAGATCAAAATGATAATTGCCCCTTGTGGGGTACTTTGTTTGCACGAACCCCAAAACCACCCCTAACTCCCACAAAAATGAAAACATTTGAACCCCAAAATAGAAATGAATGGCGGAACTGGTTAGAAGAGAATCATTCCGAAAGGAAAGAAATATGGCTGGTTTATTACAAGAAACATACCAACCATCCCACCATAACTTACAAAGAATCCGTTGAAGAAGCCATTTGCTTTGGTTGGATTGACGGAATAAAGAAAAGAATAGATAGTCAAAAATATACGCACAGATTTACACCGCGTAAAAAGAACAGCAAATGGTCACCAGCCAATATTCAAATAGCAGAAAGAATGATAAAGGCCGGAATGATGACCC
This sequence comes from Saprospiraceae bacterium, assembly GCA_027009605.1. Lineage (GTDB taxonomy): Bacteria > Bacteroidota > Bacteroidia > Chitinophagales > Saprospiraceae > HyVt-613. The sequence continues at coordinate 2,964 of JALVCY010000191.1, read as the reverse complement.
CGGTAGGGCTTAAGGCTTATGAAAACCGACAAGAATATGAAAAGGATTATTTGACCATTCGTTCATCTACCGGTGATAGCTTAACACCTGACATGGAGAAGATGCTTAAAACGCAGGAGAAAGCATGGAATAATTTTAAAAACCTTTCTCCAAGTTGCCGAAAGCAGTATGTCCTATGGATTAATAGTGCCAAAAAAGAAGCGACAAAACAAAAACGATTGGCGGAAGCCATCAGATTGTTAGAACAGAATAAGAAACTAGGGATGAAATAAAAGCGGGTAGGGTGGGGAATTGCTGATAAGAATAAGTTCCCTAAGGCGAAATAAGAAAATAAAATGAGAATTAGATTCAATGAAGGCAAAATAGGATGCTTAGTCGATTATTGAGCTTGCGCTGAAAAGTTAGAAGTAGTGGTTTGTTCTAGCCTTAAGTGTCACCAACACTGGCTTTACGCATGGGCTTCATGCAGAGTAAAAGATTTTTTGTAATTTTGTGAGCATTTAGGAATCTACCTGTTTTTTCGTTTATGACAGGAGTACTTAACTAGATACTTTTTTTCAAAAAAACTAAACACAGTCTAACAATGAACACAACCAAAAACGAATTAAGTCAAAAGGACAGCTGGGGATTTGTCATCATTCACCGGATGATGTAGGAGTCTTTGTAATTTAAATGGCGACTTTGTGCTTTTCTGGGAAAAAAATAGGTCTAAATTTGGCTAATTATGAAAGACCAGTTATCTTGGCAATCAATTATGTGTTTGTTTGCTTTTGTGAATGGGTATGTAGTTGATAATGAGCTGTTTAGGTCATTTTGTGAATAAAAACTTATAGAAAAATATGGGTTACAACTTTGCAGGAATAACGATAGACAAAAACTTTGGTAAGGATCCTGACCAAGTAGTAGAATTTTTAGGGCTACCTTTGGTATTTGAGAAGGAAATTGATTTTGAATTAGGTTCAGGCTACAAAGAAGATGGATATTTTGATATTTTCTTCTCCGATAAGGGAACATCAATATATACTGATGGCTCGATGGAAACCGACCCAATCCAATCAAAGGGTTGTTCAATTCTTTCTTACATGGTCAGTGAAACGGCTATGACCTTTTTTATGTCTTTGGATAAAAATGGGAGACGAGTTAGAGCAGTAGCCGAAATTGAAGGAGATGTCTCAAATATCGTGGGTCGTCCTTTGGCCGTGGAGAAAAATGAAGATTTAATGGATGCTATTATCAAGCAAAAGGAAAAAATGTTTGGTTTGAATTTTTATGAGATGCCATTGGATTTTAAAGGCTTTAGATATAAATCGGCCAATGCCACTGGCGCTCATAAAGCCCCCTTTTATGACTCAGATTCTTTGGCCAGCAATCCCGGTGGCATGTCATTTAGTATCATGCAATGGATAAAGATGAATTTCTTGGCCGTTTTAAAAATGGGGATCATTCTATTTGGCTCGCTTGTTTTGGCGGTTAAGTTTCATTGGTTATTTGCAATCGTATTTTTGGGTGCGCTACTTTATAATATCTGGTATTGGTTTGGTGTCTTTAATAAATTTAAGGCGGGTGATGTGAATCCGGGTAAAGTAATAAGTATTAATCCGGATAGGGTTGCAGTTGCCACAAATATGACCAAGTTTGGAGCGAATTATCCGATTCTGAAAATTATTGACACGAAGCTTCCCCGGTTTGAAAAAGAAATAGGCAAGTATATACCGACAATCGCTCTTTACAATGACAATCCTTATGGTTATCCATTTTGGGCTGAATTTCATCCGGTACCAATGTCACACGGCACATCTGATAAAAGAATTTTGAAGGCCAAGCTCGAGACGTTTTCGAAAGAAGATTTTGATAAAATAGATAACTTCTTGAATGAGATAAATACAATTAAAAAGGGAACTTATAAGGTGGCAAAGGACACTTCCGATTGGAAAAAATATCCGGATGTGGAAGTAGGAAGTCTTCGGAAAATGAAGGCACCTAAAAAGAATGACGAAAGCCAATAAAGGGTAATTAGCCATTCCCTAGGTCTTAACTGAGTCTGCTTAAGAAAATCGAATTGAGTGGCTTCCGCCGAAACCCGCCAAGAGTTGAGATGGGTTTACAGGAGTGTGGGCAGGGCTAATCTATTGTGGTTTTTCCTGAAAGGAGTTTTTCATATTTCGTTACCAAAATTTCCACCATGGTTTTTTTTCAGATTTAGTAGGGGTGTTAGGAGTGCTTTTCTGTTTCGTTGGATTTGGTTTAGGATTATTTGGTTTGTTCTTTAATTGAATTGGCTCCGTTTCAATTGTCTCAGCAATTAACTTATTCTCGCCATAGAAAAATCTAAGCTTAAATTCTTCTCCTGATAATCCTCCCATTATTTGAACTGCTCCTCTTTCACTTATATTCTTTGCCATTTTTTTGATTCGTCCTTCAAGGCTCGGTGTTAATTGATTGAATTTTGGACTGATATGAAAATCTATTTTGCCATTGAAGTTTTTCGAGTCTTTCATGCCATGGAGAATGATATTATGGAAAGCGGTTTGAATTTGATTTGCTAATTCATCTTCACTTTTATTTCCAACTTTTACGATAAAACCAATTTTTCCTCTATCATCATTTTTACCTAAAACTTCGAGCAATCCATTTTCATCTTTTACCGCACCTGATTGGTTATTTCCGCCCATCATTTCAATCTCTCCTCCAACAACGTAATATATAGAATTAGAAATCGGATAAGTTTGTGCGTTCTGATATTGTTGCACAATCGCTCCGTATAAATTAGCCTCTCCCTTACCTTTTGCAACTGCTACTAAGAAACCTTTCATTGGGATACCCACAACAATCGAATTTGAACCCAAGGCAGATGCAATTTTTTTCATGTAATTCTTGTCCAAAATTTTTTCGGCTGCGTATTCATGTTGCGCCATTGCAATTTTGAACTCTTGCATTTCCTCCACTTGAAAAGGAACTTCTAAA
>JALVCY010000190.1 GCA_027009605.1 Saprospiraceae bacterium | reverse complement strand
AATTCATAACTAAACTATGCCTGTCGTGTATGCAAGTCGTGTATGTATGTCCCGCATATACCACGCTGGCGGGGTCAAATTTGCCACCCGGTAACCCGGTTACTTCCGGAACTTAAAGCAAATTTGGGGGTGGGAAAAAAACTAAATAAAAACTAGGAGCCTAAGTTTATATGTTTTTCCGGAAACTTGCGCCAATTACAAATTATCGAAAAGTGTCTAATGGGGACAAACTCCGACTGCGCCCAACTCGGTCTGTCACGGGATTTGTCAAAGAATCAAAATTGTTTAACTTTGTCCAAAACCTGTCCGATGAATTGGGGACACTTCATAGTTACCGATTTTTGTAATTGTTTAGGTATCCCAATTTTTAGGTAGAAAATAGGCATTTTTTAACAAAAATTAGCGCGTACCTAAATAGTTACAGATTATTAATGTATCTTTAGCTCTCGCATAGCTATGTATTTATTTCAGAATGACTAAATGGACATCAGTTCCTGCTTAGTCCATAACCATCATAAGATGAAATATTTAATTATTATTTTTGTACTTGCCTTTTGGGCACAAGACACACAAGGGCAGTGCCCGAGTGATTTTTCCTTTACGAAGCAGATACAAATTGACAGCTTTCCAAGTAAATACAACTGTGGGGCAATTATGGGCAGCATAACAATATTTGGACCTTCAATTACATCCTTGGACAGTTTGTATCCTTTAAACACCATTGGCGGTAGTTGCACGATAGCGAGTACCCAAATTCACAATTTAAATGGTATCCATTTTTCTTCATATGGCCCTGTAAACATCAGCAACAATCCATTTTTAGAAGATTTGACTGGGATGCCTCCACATAATGTGGTGGATATCATTAATAATGATGCCTTGGTTAATCTCGAAGGAATAGCCTTTACGCCCTATTCTGGCAACCTTAATATTAATGACAACGATGGATTGATTAGCACAAACGGGCTGATTGAATTTAGCGGTGCTGTCAGCATCGACAATAACTCCGCATTGAAAGATTTGGGTAGTCTCTCTTCAGTAGAAGGATACTTGCTGATTAGTCACAATGCATCTTTGACTAGTTTAGGCAATCTTTCTACCGTCAAAGGTGACTTAACAATTAGTAACAATGCAAGTTTAACCCATTTAGGTAATCTGTCTGTCGTAGATGATCAATTAAAAATTCATCAAAATCTCTCTTTAACCAATTTAGGGCATCTAACAAAAGTAGGGCACTTAATCATCTCAGAAAATGATTCATTAACCAATTTGAATGGTTTAGAAGAATTGACCATCCAAAATGCCTTTTACCTTGAGAAAAACAAATCCCTTGTGGATATCTCCAGTCTAGCAAATATTGAACCGGTAGATCTTGGCATCGTTTTGAAGATTGCAGACAACCCTTTGCTTTCTGAATGTGCTATTGCATCTATTTGTGGCTTCCTAACTGTAAATAATCAATTTTCCGAAATTCATAACAATGGTACTGGCTGTAATTCCAGTATGGAAATCTTAGAACAATGTACCGTTGACAATCATGAGCTTTCGCAAACAACCATTACTATTGCTCCCAACCCGGCATCAGATTATATTTTTATCTCATCAAACGATGAAAAGATACTTGATAACATATTGATTTACAATGCCTTGGGACAGTTAGTTCTTTCAACAAAATCCAACACCATTAATTCATCGTCTCTTCCAAAAGGAATTTATACTGTAGTTGTAAAAACGTCAATTGGGTTGAAGATTGAAAAGTTGATTTTGGAGTAAAAAAAATGGTTCTTTGATAAATCCCATGACAGACCTAGTTGTTTATAATTTCTAATTACGTAATTAGCACGAAATCAATGTGGTTGAATCGCAGAAGTTGAGATTACTCCAAAAAATCACAAAAGCCAAGAATTAAAGAAAGGAGCAAAATTTGACCTAAACAGTTACAAAATTATTTAACTTTGTCCAAAACCTGTCCGATGGATTGGGGACACTTCAAGCATTAATACGGCATTATGTAATGTGACAAGAGAATCAAGTTGGCACGTTAGAAGTTGAAAGTAAGTGATAAGCCGAATGAAAGTGCTTTGAGATGCCGACACTTGATATAAAAATCGGTAACTATTTAGATACCCACTATTTTGGTCAAAAAATGCCCTTTTTGCGCCTGTTTTTGCTAAAATTTTCTCACGTAGCCCAGCTACGCTTCAAAAATTGTAGCTTCAACATACACAAAAATGCCTATTTTTTGCCTTAAAAAAGGAGCACCTAAACAGTTACAAAAATCGTAAATATTCAATGAAAAATCAAATGAAAAAATATGTTTTTCCGCTTGGATTATACTTGGTAACACTAATGTTTGGGCTTGTCATTTACAAAATGCTGGAACCTTACCTAATTCGTGAATGGTTAAGTTTAATCACTAGAGCTGTTCTAGCTCTTGCCTTCTTGACGTTCATTATTAAGTATGTAAAAAACAGTAACGATTTATTCCAACTTGAGAAAATCTCAAAAGTACACATAGGCTTGGTTCTATTTCTTTTTTCATTATTTGCGATAAACAATTATTTTTATTCTGTATATTCTACAAATATGGATTATCTGAAGACTTCCGCGCTGGATTTGGTGATTGTTGGATTTATCGTAAACTCCTTTTTCGAAGAATTTGCCTACCGTGGATTTTTACAGGGCTATGTTAACCAAAATTCGAGAACATTAAGACAGCCAATAAGTCGGGGTAATTTATTTGCCAGTTCATTAATGCTAATCAGTCACCTTGGATTTTTTACAGTAATGGATACATTATTTGCTATAACAGGACTGTTGTTGGTATTTGTTTTTTCTTTAGTTTTAGGCTATATGAGAGACCAAGGAGCGAGTATTTGGTTTTTGATAATTGTGCATACAGTTGTAAATTTCATTCATTTAATTATTAATCTTCATCATTACATTTAGTACAACGATTTGAAATTTTTTATTTTTTTAATCCCACCCCCGCAGGCTCACCAACCAAAACCAAAAAAATAGGAACAATCCAAGAGTAAGATACTCTTGGATTGTTCCCTAATTCACAAGATTAACTTTACCACCACCCTACAACTTATTCACAATCAACGTTTTAGACACAGTCTTATGCCGATTATTATCAACAATTACGCGATAGGCTCCGGCTTCAAAAGTCCCCAAATCTATCCGCTTTGGAGCGGCATCGACCTTAGACCAATAAACGGATTTGACAATTTGTCCCAAATCATTGGTGATGGTCATTCGGACATTCGTTCCTTCAAATGGCTTTAAATCTACCAACACATAATCCGTTGTCGGATTCGGATAAATGGTTATTTCTTGGCGTTCACCAAATTGCGCTCCGACCGGATTGGAATAGATATTGTCTCCATTTTTAGTAATGGCTCGCACGCGGTAAGTATTTTTTCCCGCAAGGGGATCCGCATCCAAGTATTCCAAATTAACCAATTCTTGCGCTGAAGCCGGCTGTTCCACTTGCGCAATGGTCTCAAAACGACCTCCATCTACGGCTCGCTCAACGACAAAAAATACATTGATGTCACCGGTGTTATTTTGCCAAGACAGATTTGCTGTAAAGCGGTTTTTCTGCAAAGATAAATCTACAAAACGATTGTCTATATTCACATAACCGTTTGTGCCATCCCCAACAAATCCCGCATCAATATCCGTCCGGTTTTCCCCCGAAGCCAAATGAAAACAAGCGGTAAATCCACGCCATCCGGGCAACACATCACTATCCATTTCGCCATTATTGCCGGCTTGGGTCGGAGAGAAAATATAATTGGGTAAAAGCGCAAATTTGATTTTGTAATAACCCGGAGTTAAGTCATTAAATTGATAATATCCATTCGCATCCGTAAAGACATTGTTCAGCCAATTCTCATCACAATCGGTCAGCATCACAAAAACACCGGAAAGCCCCGGCTCGCCGGCTTGCTGAATACCATCGCCGTTCAAATCTTCCCACACTAAATTACCGACCGATGCCATTTGACTGCCGGTGACCGTTGCCGTAAAACTACAAGACTCTGCATTGCCGCAAGCGTCTGTGGCTTGATAACTAATGGTATAACTCCCTTCCGGCAATGTACTTCCATTCACCGGCCCGTCCATTTGCGCAAGCGTCAAACCACCTGAAGGACAAGTTGTGCTTGCACTTGGCAGCGGCCAATTTACCACCATTTCAGATGCCCCGGCAGGTAGTGTGACGGCAACATCCTGCGGGC
>JALVCY010000189.1 GCA_027009605.1 Saprospiraceae bacterium | reverse complement strand
AAGCCAAAAAAAAACAGAAATCCCGATTGCTAAGCCCTCGAAGGAAAAATTCCAAAACAAAAGGAACAATGCGGGATTGGTAAGCGAAGAATCACGGTAAACCGCCAAGAGCTTACCTCTAATTCTGCCAGACAAAACCCATTTTACCGGAAATCGAAGCTCTGAACAAAATTTTGTTTGGTTTACCACAAGTCTCCCTTTCTAAAAGGGAGATTTAGTGGGTTAACCATAAAAGAGAAAACCTAACAAAATTTTGTGGGGTCAAAGACAGATTCTGAAATTCTGTTTCTTAGGATAAACAAAAGTTTTTACTTCCAACTGCCCGTGGCGCAAACTCGCTTCGCTCTTTGCTACATCTTGCAACTAAAGTTGCAAGGCCATTAAGCTACATCTTGCAACTAAAGTTGCAAGGCCATTAAAGCCATCAAAACAAGCTACTTTTACCGGCTTTTTGCCGCTCCAAATGGGCGAGCGCCAGCTTAATCTGCGGATAAGAAAATTCTTCATTAAATTGCTCGTAAGCTTTTTTTAGGTTGGTTTCGACAGGGTAGGGGAGCTCCCCTATTAAAACGGCTAATTCTACCAACCGGTCTTGGGAGATGATGCCTGATATGTCAATGTCTTCGCCTTCAGCATATAGGCGGGCGATGTGAGTTTCTATGGTTAGTTTGCTGTAATGTCGCTTTTTGGCGATTTCTGCAATGGATAGCCCGTCGTCCAAAAGTTTTTTGGTGAATAAATAGGTGGACCCGTGAATCTTGCTTTGTTCATTATTGTAGTCAGTGATGTTGAACTCATTGATTATCAAGGAGAACTGTCGTCCATATTGAAGGTATTTGTGCTCTCCGATGCCGGATATTTGCATCATCTCTTCCCGGGAGACCGGACGTTTTTCGGCCATTTCCCGCAAGGTCTTGTCGGAAAAAATGATGTAGGCAGGGACTCCGTTTTCTTGCGCCAATTCAGAACGTAATTCCCGCAGCTTGTCAAATAATTTGCTCTCCTTGAATTGTTTTTGAGTGACTACCGGCTTGGGCTTGCGGGCTTTTTTCATATCGCTGAAGGAGCCGATATTGACTAAGTCCAACTTCTTTTCGCCGGTTAGTATTTTTTTGCCGTAAGGCGTGACTTTTAATTTGTGATGGTCTTGGTAGTCAATATCAAAAAGGCCGTGATGGAGCATTTGCATTAAATATTGCTGCCACTGAAAATAAGATAAATCCCTGCCGACACCGTAAGTCTTGATGTTTTGATAGCCTAAATCATAGATTTCCTTACGCCCTGAACCACGTAAAATATCAATGGTCATCGAAGCCGAAATTTGCTCCTTCGTCCGGAGAATGGCTGAGAGTGCTTTTTGCGCAAGCACCGTGCCGTCAATGGTTTTGGGCGGATTTTTGCAGACATCGCAATTGCCACAATTTTCTTCCAGTTGTTCGTTAAAATAGGAGAGGAGTATCTTTCTCCGGCAGGTGGTCGCTTCGGCGTATTGCTGCATGCGCTTGAGCTTTTCCAATTGAATTTCGGGCTGACCGCTTTCTTCCGCAAATTTTCGGAGCAATTCCAAATCGCCATAGGTATAAAAAAGTACCGTATCACTCGGCAAACCATCCCGTCCGGCACGTCCGATTTGCTGGTAAAAACCTTCGATATTTTTGGGCAAATTGTAGTGGATGACCCAGCGAACATTGGATTTGTCAATGCCCATCCCAAAGGCAATGGTCGCACAAATAATGGGAATGCGGTCATTGATGAATTCTTCCTGAATACGTGCCCGTTCTTCGGGTTCCATATTGGCGTGATAGAAAGCCGTATTGTAGCCCCGGGCATTTAATTTTTGGGATAGATTTTCGGACATTTTGCGGCTCAGCGTGTAGATGATGCCCGAAGTATCAGGCCTTTCGGAAATAAAATCGTCAATGACCTGAAGGCGCTTTTGTGCGGGGGCTACGGTCAAGCTCAAATTGGGACGGTCAAAGGAAGAAATAAATCGATTATCCTTGATTTTGAGCAATTTGACGATGTCGGCTTGGGTAATTCGGTCTGCTGTGGCGGTTAAGGCGACGATGGGTTTTTGTGGAAATTTGTCTTTTAGGAAAGACAATTGCCCATATTCCGGACGAAAATCATGCCCCCAAGACGAGATGCAATGGGCTTCGTCGATGGCAAAAAAGGAAATTTGGAGACGATTCAGCAGCTCATTAAAATTTCGCGTAAGCAAGGTTTCGGGGGCGACATATAAGAGCTTCGTACGTCCGTCATACAGGTCATCGAGCACCTTTTTTTTCTCTGCGGTACTCTGGGCGCTATTGACAAAAGCCGCATGGATTCCGTTGCTGACCAAGGCATCCACCTGGTCTTTCATGAGCGAAATCAAGGGAGAAACCACAATCGCCAAGCCTTCTTGTATAATCGCCGGAATCTGAAAAATCAAAGATTTGCCACCGCCTGTGGGCATAATAACCAGCGCATCGTCACCGGCTAATATAGTGTTGATGGCTTCCAATTGATGCGGTCTGAAGGCGCTGTAGCCAAAGTATTTTTCTAGAGCTTGCTGTGGAGTCATGTTTTGAACTTTGGGCAAAAGTACGAATTATGGATGGATAACTTTTCTAAACTTTCCAAAAGTTTAGAACTTTTGGAAAGTTAGGTGTAAAGCCATAGTTATCAGTTACTCATTCATAATTTTCCTTGCGGGAAAAAATTGATGGTAGTAGCCAAATTTATTTGGCTATGTAGCAAAAAGCGAAGCGAGTTTGCGCCACGAGGCTGTCTATGGATTTTGTTCCGTGCTTTATTTTCCGGCAACGCGGACTTTCCGGAGCAAACTCAACGTCTGCATAACTAAAGCATTTATCCGATAATTTATATTATGTTAAGTAGGCTTTTCCACTTATCCCCTATATGCTACAAAAGCCAAAGCAAAGCCAACGTAGAACGGTGTAGCGGTATAACGGTGTAACGGTTTATCGGGTGGGTACTAGGTTTATTTTGAGAATATGCCCAATTTTAGCTATTCGCCCCCAAAATATTTAAAAGCCATAAAGTCCCCATTTTAAAGGGGATTTTTGGGGCTTTCATGAAGGCAGTCTTTAAATATTTTGGGGATTCAGGGCAAGTGAAAGGACCGGGTTTTTGATTTGGCCTGCTAATAGGTTTATTTTAGACCTTTCCAAAAGTGTGAAACTTTTGGAAAGTGCAGCATCCAACAACAATAAATGTCCGCCAATCGTTTTATCTAAAAGAAAACCCAACTATCATGAAAGAAGTTACCCCCGAAAGGAAAAAAACGCATCAACCGGAGAAAGACCATACCTCTCCAAAACTCATCCGCCATCATGTAATCGGCCAAATATGTACAAACGGCGAACCTTTAGACAATGTCCGTGTAACCGTGGCCGGCAAGACTGCCCGTTCAGATAAAAAAGGGATTTTTAAGCTTGATTTTCAGGCCGAAAAACACAGGGAGTATCTTGTCCATGCGTCAAAACCGGGGTTCTTTACCGGTTCGAGAATCATAGCTGCCAATCATCCGTTAAAATGTAGTAAGGTACAGATTGATTTAATCGACCGCTCCCCTATCGCTTCTTTTGACAATGCCCATGGGGCAAAGATTCAGCACGATGGAGTAACTTTAATATTCAATCCGTGGGACGTAGTGGATACTAACGGATGTCCCATCAAAGGGCGTGTAAATGTTGCTATCAAGCGCATAGACCCAACCACAGAGTTGGGTCGGCAGCAAATGCCCGGCAATCTAGTAGGCAAAAGTAAACGCAACGACATAGTCGATTTAGTGAGCTATGTGATGATGGCGGTCGGCCTGACAGATACCGAAGGAAACATTATGAAAACGATGCGCGCCATGACCATGGCCATTGAAGTTCCGGAATCGCTGCAGGAGTCAGCTCCCGACGAAATTCCCCTATGGGTGTTTAATGATGCCATCCGTAAATGGCAAGAAGAAAACACCGCTATCCTATTAGACACCAAATATGCTGGAGGAATCAAATTGGATGAGCTTCCTTTTTGGAATTGTGATACGATGATGGTCCGGCAGATTCGGGGAAAATCCCAATAAATATGTAATGCCTATCCACGAAGGACACGAAGCTGCCACTAAGAATTCTGATGCAAAACTGCCAAATTTTATTCTGTTTGGAGATTTTGTTCAATCGTTCAACTGTTGAGTCCGCTCCGAAAAGTCCACGCTGCCTGAAATTAAAGCGATGAACAAAATTTTATTTGGTTACCATACGGTTTCCTTTTCGGAAAGGGAAACCTGTGG
>JALVCY010000188.1 GCA_027009605.1 Saprospiraceae bacterium | reverse complement strand
ATTGTCTTCAGCAAGTTCTAAAGCCAGTTCATGCTTGGTCAAATTTTTGAATCTTTGATTGGCTGCTTTGACAATATTTTGTAAATAAACGGAGGAGATAAAGTTCACAAAGCCTTGACCCTTAAATAGTTGGGCTAGAGTTTTGATATTTTCGGCTCTTCGTTCCAGCGCTTTGAGCTTCTTTTCCAGCGCTTGTTTTTGGGCGACTTTTTGGGTCAATTCTTGGATGACAGACTTGGTTTTTATGATATTACCGTGGGTCGTTTTGATGGCTTCCTGTTCGGTTTTGGCGAGACTTTGCAGTTTGGAGAATTCGTCTTCGTCAAAGCTCAAATTTTTGGTTTTTTCTTGAAGGCTTTTCCATTTTTGTTTTTTGGCGAAGGCTTCATTTTTGTAATTCTCTACCCTTTCTAATTGTTTGCCGGGATCAATATTTTTGGCCAATAACTCCAGCACTGCGGGTAATCCGGAAAAGGGTGACTGAGCCATTTGGGCAAGCAATTTTTGGTTTATTTGAGCTAAGACTTTACTTTCTTTATCCAGGCTGTGGGTTTTGATTTTGATGGTGGTGGCTAAGGCGGTTTGTTGGGTGTGCAATGCTTTTAGTTCTTGCTCTCTTGCGAGAAAAACAGATTCAGCAGAATCCATTTTTTTCTGATATTTGGCAATTAAATCTTTCAACTCCGATTCGGAATAGGCCTTAATTTTTTCAAGCATTTTGGCATCCATCTGCTCACTTAGCAAGTCTATTTTGGTTTGGAGTTGATTCCGCTCTTTTTCTTTGGCTTCCAATTGGGGTCGAAGGCGTTTGAGTTCGGACTGCTTTTTGTCAAAGTCCAGTTCGTTTTGGGCTATCTTTTCCTTTAGTGCTTTGAGCAGTTTGTTTAGGGCTTCGGCTTGAGCGACTTCTTTTTGGATATCCGCTAGGGAAAGAATGGATTTGTCTGTCCAAAACTTGGTTTTTTGATAGGCTTCATGAGCTTTCTTTTGTTTGGTACTTTCGCTTTTGATTTGGCTGATTCGGGCTTTAAAATTTTCTGCCTGACCTATTAATGAGGCGAGATTTTGCAGGACTTGGCGGCTTTCGTCCAAAAATTGCTCGTAGGTCAATTTCTTATTTTGAACGCTGCTTAGCTTTTTGTCAATGTCCTTTGCATCTAAGATATTCGGGTGTTCCAAAGCGCCACAAACCGGACAGGCTTGCCCGTCTTTCAAGTTTTTGGCGTGATCGACCAAGGCCTTTTGGGTGAGCCATTTTCTTTCGTTTTCGGTTTCTTTCCGGAGTTTTTGTAGGAATGACAAGTTGGTTTCTTCCAACGTTTTTTTGCAATCTTCGAGCGATAATTTCTCCAATTGGGGCAAGTCTTTGAGCAGGGGCGCCACGGCTCTTAGCTTATCTTTTTCCAACTCATCCAATTCTTTTTGCACGGATTTCAATTCTTTTTCTTGCTGCCGGAGTATATCCAAAATATCTTTTTCCCGCTCGTACCAATTTCTGATTTTGATAAGTTCAATTAAATCCGGCGCTTTCTTTTCGTCTTTTTCAAGCTGAGATTTTAGCTTTTTTTCATTTATTTCTATTTGCTCCAGTTGTTTTTCCAAGCCGGTCAGTTCCTTTCGGAAAATATTCCAAGCGTGGTCGATTTCTTCTTTGGCCCGGGCAAATTTCGACCTGGAAATTCCTTTGTCCAAGTCCACAATAATTTTTTGGTATTCCGGCTTTCTTAGATTTTCTTCTTTGGCCTTTTGAAAGGCTTTGTTGGCATCAACTAATTGATTCTCAGTGTCTTGCAAATCCTTTTTAGCTTTTTCCAACTCAAGTTTTAGTTGATTGACTTCATTTTCTTGACTTTCCAACAGCTCCAAATCCCCTTTAAAAAATTGCTGGCAGTAGGCTATATTTTTAGCTTCTTTTTCCATCGCCAAGAATCTTTCTTCGTATTTTTCCCGATAGGTCTTGGCATCGGATTCGGCCTTTTTCAACTCTTCAAAAAGACTTTTTACTTTTTCGGAATCACTTAATTTTTTTTCTGTTTTTTGGAGCTTCGCTTCTAATTTGGTGTGGGTTTGGGTTAATTCTTTGAGCGTATTTTTTTCAGCTTTTAAGCGGGCGGGGCTGACATCGGCCAGTTGTTCGAGCTGACCGGACAAGTGGGAAATTTCTTCTTTATTCCGGTTATAGAGCTGTCCGGTTTTTGCCGAAAGGTCGAATTTTTGGAGATTAAAAATTTCTTTTAACATCTCCGAGCGATCCTTACTGCCGAGTGCCAAAAACTCTTGGAACTTACCTTGCGGAATAATGATCGCCCGCTTAAAATTATCATAACTCAAGCCTACAATGGCAGGTATCTTTTCCATTTCGATAGGAATCCACTCATCATTTTCAAATCGATAAAGTGTCCGGTCAATTTTTTTGACATCATCGAAACGCTTGCTATTTCTTTTTGCGGAAGCGACGGCCTTGTACTTCACTTTGGGCGTACCGGCGGCAAAGATGAATTCAATGAAAAGTTCATTGGATTGGAGATTCATCATATTATAATTGCGGTCATCGCCCCGCGAAAGGAGTCGTTCGGACTGTCCGTATAAGGCAAAAGTAATGGCTTCCAAGATAGAAGATTTGCCGCTACCGACTTTTCCAAAGATGCCAAATAGATGAGATTCCATTAATGTAGAGAAGTCAATAAACTGCTCATCCACAAAAGAATACAGTCCTTTTATTTTTAGGGATACAGGTATCATAATCCTTGCAATTCTTTAAATAAGTCCAATAATTCTTGATTGGGTTTTTGCCCCCCGTTTTTGTGCTGAAAGTAATCTACAAAAAGCGAAGTAACGTCTTTTTCCAAGTCTATTACTTTGGACATTCCTTCCATACCGGACTCATTATCAAGCAGTTGCGGAATAATATGAACAATGCCGTCATGGACATCATGCAAGCGACGTTTATCGACTCCGGTCAAATAGGTATCCGTATGGATGGTCACTTCGACCCAAGTACCGGGATGGTCTTTCAACCAATTCACCGCTTCATCCAAATCGGAAAAACTACTCCGAAGCAGACGACGTCCGGAATGGAGTTTGATTTCTTCGATTTGGACTTTTTGATCCGGTTGGGCATCAATCAACATCACATATTTCTGCTGATTGGTCTCGCTAAAACTATAGGCCAACGGGCTGGAAGGATAGACTATCGGGCAGGGTTGGTCGGCAATGATTTGTTTGCGATGCAAGTGTCCGAGCGCTACGTATTGGATATTATCGGGCACACTATTAGAGAAAATGGGCTGAGCGCCACCGACATAAAGAATGGATTTTTCGTCATCGGTCTCTTCGTCTTCGTTGACGACTCCGCCTTTTTTGACAAAAAACAGATGGGACATCAAGATATTGATCCCCTTGTTGTCACAATATTTTTGCGCAAGCGCCTGCCACTGTGTCTCCAAAATAGTCCTAAACTCTAATTCTTTATTATCGTCCGTCAATTCCTTTTTGAGACGAAGTTCATTGACGTAAGGCGTCGTAATAATCCGAATCGGTACTTCATTTTGCGGAAGCTGAATCTCGACAAAACCGGCATCCGACTGAGTCACCCGCAATCCGGACGGCAAGGTAAATAAAGGCACGGTCGTGTGGTGATAACCGACCATAATAATACCGCATTCTCGAGCCAACGGATCCGGCGCAGCGATGCGGTCGGCGGAGTCGTGGTTGCCGGCAATGGCCACAACCAAGCGTTTACCATCATTGGACAGCCTTTTGACAGTCTTATAAAAAAGGTCAACGGCCTCGGTCGGCGGATTAAAACTATCAAAAATATCACCGGCAATCAAGACGACTTCGGCTTGCCGGGCATCCGCAATGGAGCAAATCTCGTCCAATACTTTTTTTTGCTCTTCCAACCGGCTAAAGCTCTCCAATCGCTTGCCCAAATGCCAGTCGGAAGTGTGTAATATTTTCATAGGTCTGTTTTATGGCTTTTCAAAAGTGCCCGGGATAAAAACAAGCTATTTGATTTGCGGCGAAAATACGAAAAGTGATTGGATAATTGGGTGCGGCATCCGATTAATGTTGGGTAGATTTCTAAAATTCCGAATAGCCGGGCTTCATCGGATGAGAGTTTGGCGGGGTGCTTCGGGCCTTGAGTACTTCCGAAATTATTCGGGAGAGCTAGGGCTTTTGGTTTTGGCTGGGATAGTCGGGACGAATGGCCACTTATCCCTACGACCAATCCCAAAAAACAACATAAAAACGGGTGCAGTCGGTTTTTGTCCCCATTGACCCTTTT
>JALVCY010000187.1 GCA_027009605.1 Saprospiraceae bacterium | reverse complement strand
GCAACTTCGTGTCCTTAGTGGTTAGGCATTACATTTTTCCTTACCACTAAGTTCACTTTAGATAACACTAAGTTTACACTAAGAAACGCTACAAATTCTTGGCTTCAGACTGCTAAAATTTGGGTGAAAAATAGTCCACACATAGGCTAACATATTATAAAAATTTTCTTTCGTTTACCCTGACTGTTCAACTGAAAACACTGATAATCAACATATTGTCGTTCAATTTGTGCTTCGCACGTTCAATTTGCCCTTCGGGCGTTCAAATGCCTTCGGCGTTCAAGGAGTACGCTCTTGGCTGTCTAGCCGTTCAAGTAGCAAGCTCTCTTTCCTGCCTTCCCGCTACACCGCTATACCGCTACACCGCTACACCGTTGGTTGCCTTCGGCGTTCAAGGAGTACGCTCTTGGCTGTCTAGCCGTTCAAGTAGCAAGCTCTCTTTCCTGCCTTCCCGCTACACCGCTACACCGCTACACCGCTACACCGTTGGTTGCCACAGGCGCGCCCCAAAGACCAAAGACAAAAAAAACACCCCCACTCCCCCTACCCAACATTAACAAAAAAACACTTGACCCTTGTCAATAATACATGTAGCTTTGCACCGTCAAACGGAGATAGACTAGACTACAGATAAAATATTAAAGAAGGTCTATCTCAATTTAGTAGGCCAAAAGTAAATTGCACACTTTCGGCTTTCACACAAAAACTAATTGCAATGTTTAAGAATTTAATGAAATTTGCCTTCCTTTTTATGATTGGAGCTACTATTTTTTCTACAGTAGGCTGTAACCCTGATGATCCATTACCAGACCCGGAACCAGTCAAAAATCCTCCTACCATTGAGATTTTGACTACAGGATTCCATGATACTATTGTGACTACTGATACCAGCAGTCTATTTACCCTGCATGTCAAGGTTGATACCGGAAGTGCAGCCATCAAAACACTTACCTTGTACCGAGAAGGTACAAAGCTTGAACTCGACAATTTTAGAATCAAAGGTGAAGAACCATCAGCCAACCCGATTCTTATCGCAGATGCTAATGAAAAAAATGGCTTCACTTGGGATGTGGCTATTCGCTCCCAAAATACTTATGACACGCAAACATACAAGCTGGAAGTAGCAGATGAAAATGGCAAAACCGATGATGCTTCTATCGTGATTATTGTGAATGAGCCGGTGACATCTGACTTAACTTTTAACGATTCCGGATTCAAACTGTACAACAATGGTACATCCAATAAAGGTGGAATCAGCTTGTTGGATGGGACTCCCCAGTCTGCTTCTACTTCAAGCTCTGATGAGCCACACATTTATGACCGCGGTCCGGTAAATGGATGGGATCACAAGATTTCTCCAGCGACTCCAACCATGTCACCAAACTACACGACTATTTTGAAGAGTGTAGCCGCAGGGGTTGATTATGATGCGACCAGCTTCAAAGCAGACATTGAAGAAATTTTTAACAATGGTACAGAAATTCCACAAGGCGCTAAGTCTGATGAGATTACAGAGGGTACGGTCTTTGTTGCCAAGGTTAATGATACTTATGTACTATTTAGATTTGACACCATAAACAACGGTGCCACTCATTTAGAAGATTACTACACACTTTCTATTAAGTACTAAAGTACATACTCGTTTAACGGGTAAGATTGAAATAAAAAGCCCCGATGGTCTAGTATCATCGGGGCTTTTTGTATTTTTGCGCCAAACCTGACCACTATGCCCTATCAATGGATTCTTTTCGATGCGGACAATACCCTACTGGATTTTACGGGTGCATCCCAAAAGGCTTTTGCGCAAGCGAGCCAATTGTTGGAGATTCCCGCTCAACCGGATCACTTTCAACGCTACAAACAAGCCAACCACATCGTTTGGGCTGCTCTCGAAAAAGGGCAGATAGATACCGTCACCTTGCGGAAAAAACGTTTTGAGCTTTATCTAAAGGATATTCAGGTAGATCGGGATCCCGTCTTATTCAATAAACTATATTTGGACAACTTAGTCCGGTTTTCCGAGCTCTTAGCCGGCGCTGATTCCCTGCTTCAGCATTTTCACGGAAGGGTCAAACTTGGCCTGATTACCAACGGGCTAAAAGAAGTACAAAGACCCAGACTCGACCACACAGGGATTACCAAATATTTTGATGTCATCGTGGTGTCCGACGAAATCGGACTCGCTAAACCTGACCCCGCTTACTTTGACCATGCCTTCCAACTCATGAACAAGCCCAACAAGAAAGATGTGCTCATTGTCGGAGATAACCTCATGTCTGACATCAAAGGGGGCGTAGATTATCAAACCGATACTTGCTGGTACAACCCTTCCGGGAAACCAAATGATACGGACATCATCCCCACTTTGCAGATTAATCAATTAGAAGAGCTGATAGACGCGACGACATTCGACTCTTTAGTTTAAGCTTGACTGTGTAATTTTTGGCGTTCAATTTGTGCTTCGTGTGGTGTCGCTCCTACGGAGCTAGATTCCTACTATTTTAGTCTTTTACCAAGATATCGCCCCGCTGGGACTTTCAGGGCTGAGCATCCCGGCTGTGTTCTCTATATTGGCAGTCCTGTAGGGGCGACACCTTGTCTCCGATGCAGAACTTTCCAAAAGTTTAAACTTTTGGAAAGTTATCAAAACGGCTTCCCGAAGCCAGCTCACCGCTTAATTACAACCCATTTCCAACTTGGAAAGCGGGTCATTATTGGGGAAACAATTTCCGGAAGGTAACTGAGAAGGCGTATAACGCATCAAGTTAGGATCTCTCAAACTTTTCTTCAAGAACATAGTTAATTGTTCGATTTCCAAAGTAGAGAGATTCAAAGGTTTGAAGTTAGAAGCCAGTTGTTCGGGAGTGACTTTATTATTTTCCGGAAGGGCTTTATTTTTGTATTCGACGACCGCTTTAATGGAGCTAAAACTAGAGCCATGTCCATAGTGTGGCGAGTCCGCCAAATTATACAATTGTGGTGTCTTAAACTTAAACATATCTTCAGACCTTCCGGTAAATCCCCCGCGCCCTAAGTTGGCTTCTGAGTTGGGATCCGGACGATAGACGTGGTCTGCCTGATACAAATCTTTCATGCCATAGCCATAAAAAGTCATGGAATTGAGCGCCGGCCCGGTATGGCAAGCCACACAACCACCTTTGCCAAAGAAAATCATAGCCCCTTCTTTTTCGGCATCAGACATCGCATTATCGTCTCCGGCTAACCACTTTTGGAAAGGTGCTTCATTGGCCAAGAGCGTGCGTTCGTAGGCCGCAATGGCTAATCCGGCATATTTACGTGTATAGCGCTCCACAGGGTCAATATCCGGGAAAGCGGCATCAAAAAGAGCTTTATATTCGGTGGTATCAATAAAGGTCGGGTCAATGCCCAAACGGTGCACCTTAATTCCGGCAATCGCTTGGGTCTCTAGGCCATAGTAACCCATATTATTGGTTTCTAATGGTGAGCCCGGTGTCCAATGGGATTCAGTGCCAATATTCATCCCCACGCCCCCTAAAGCGCCATTCCAAAGCGTAATCTCTTGGTAAGCGTCATTCATGGAACTAGGTGTTTTGATGGGTTGAACATCAACATCATCATTGGAGATGACCGGGCTTTTGTCACGGGATTCACCCGTTTCGCCAAATCCCATTCCTCCGTCCCCAATACCTTGAATCTTACAAGCCGCAAAACCGCCTTGCGCAAAGTGACAAGTCGCACAGGAGTATGTGCCGTAGGTAATCGGCTTTTTAGGATGGATAGATAAAGCCGTTTCATGATAGAGTCTTTTGCCTAATTCCACCTTTTCCTTTGTCAAGGGGTTATTGGGGTCTTGCGGAATCTTGGCATAGTCATCCGAAGCAGGCATTGCAAAAAAGGCCTTTCCTTCTCCATTAGAAGATTCTTCCAGCAACTTAACTAGTTTGCTATCGAGTTCTTTGGATACCGGAGCATCCTTTTTACAGGCGGTCAAGCTGATTAGGCTTACGCCAAAAATTAAAAGTACTAATTTTTTCATCTGAGTCTCTGTTGTTTGGCAACTATGAAGATAGTCGCATAATTTTGATTAAAAGTAACTGCTCAGTAAGAATCATTGAGCTCAAAACCTGAGCTAGTTACAATGAAAAAAGGTAACTGTTTAGGTGCTCCTATTTTTAAGACAAAAAATAGTGGATACCTAAACAGTTACGAAAAAAGATAAATTGTAACTGTTTAGGTGCTCCTATTTTAAGGCAAAAAATAGGCATTTTTGTGTATGTTGAAGCTACAATTTTTGAAGCGTAGCTGGGCTACGTGAG
>JALVCY010000186.1 GCA_027009605.1 Saprospiraceae bacterium | reverse complement strand
AGCGTAGCTGGGCTACGTGAAAAAATTTTAGCAAAAACAGGCGCAAAAAGGGCATTTTTTGACCAAAATAGTCCTAGCTAAACAGTTACTGTTTTAGTAACCATCCGGCTTGGAGCATCCATGCTGAGCAGTTACTTTTTTTGTTTATACCTGACAATTCCTTATGTTTGTACTCACAAACTAATCTTTTAGATAAAACCAAATAATGACCAGTCATTCTAAGCTTTTTGATGATGCTGTGGCGGCCTTGACCGGATTACCCGGAATTGGCAAACGTTCTGCGACACGGGCAGTACTCCATTTTTTATCTCGTCCCCAAGAAGAGGGGGTTGATTTTGCGCAAGCCATTAAAAAATTAGTATCCGAAATCAAATATTGCCGAAAATGTCATAGTATTTCGGATGGGGATTTGTGCACCGTTTGTAGCTCAAAAAAACGAGACCAACAATTTGTCTGTATTGTAGAATCCGTCCGGGATGTGATGGCTATCGAAGATACGGGGCAGTTTAATGGGGTTTATCATGTTTTGGGCGGGATTATCTCTCCAATCGAAGGGGTCGGGCCTGAAAACCTAAATATAGATTCGCTTAAGTTGCGACTCAAAGAAGATCAAGTCAAAGAAGTGGTGATGGCCATTAGCCCGACCATAGAAGGGGAGACGACCATCTACTATTTGTCCCAAATCATAGCGCCAATGGATATTGCCATCTCTACTATTTCGCGGGGCGTTTCATTTGGTGGAGAGTTAGAATATACGGATGAAGTGACTTTGGGGCGGTCTATTTTGGCGCGACTCCCGTATGATGTAAAGAAAAGCTAAGAATGGACATTTCCATCATCATAGTCAATTACAATGTAAAATATTTCCTAAAGCAAGCATTGTTGTCGGTCGAAAAGGCTATGCACGGAATAGATGGAGAAGTTTTTGTCGTAGATAATGACTCTAAAGATGATTCTTGTGAGATGGTTCGCAGGCATTTCCCGGAGGTCA
Organism: Saprospiraceae bacterium; assembly: GCA_027009605.1. Taxonomy (GTDB): domain Bacteria; phylum Bacteroidota; class Bacteroidia; order Chitinophagales; family Saprospiraceae; genus HyVt-613. The sequence goes on along the minus strand of JALVCY010000186.1, from coordinate 3,312 downwards.
TTTTAATCGAGAATAAGGAGAATGTAGGATTTGCGAAAGCCAATAATCAGGCTATTTTACAGGCAAAGGGGCGGTATGTTTTGTTGCTTAATCCGGATACCGTATTAGAAGAAAATACGCTTCGGAAATGTATAGAGTTTATGGATCAAACACCGGATTGTGGGGGGCTCGGCGTGAAAATGATAGATGGTAGCGGGCAGTTTTTGCCGGAGTCCAAACGGGGGTTTCCTTCGCCTGCGGCTTCTTTTTACAAGTTGTCGGGGATTTCTTCCCTATTTCCAAAATCCAAGTATTTTAGTGGCTATTATCTCGGGCATTTGAGTGAAAACGAGAATCAAGAAGTAGATGTCTTGGCCGGCGCTTTTATGATGATGCGAAAGGAAGCTTTGGATAAAGTCGGCTTGCTGGATGAGACTTATTTTATGTATGGGGAGGACATAGATTTGTCTTATCGAATCCAGAAAGGTGGATACAAGAATTATTACCTTGCGGAAACGAGTATCATTCACTATAAAGGGGAAAGTACGAAACGGGACAGTATCAAGTACGTGCGTATCTTTTATAAGGCGATGATTATTTTTGCAAAAAAACACTTTGCCGGCCGGAAGGCGAAATTATTTATCTTTTTACTGAATATTGCTATCTATTTGAAGGCGGGTATTACGCTGGTCAAAAACTTGTTTAAGCGTTTCTTCTTTCCGGTCGTGGATGGTATCTTATTTTTTATTGCGGTATTTCTTGCGAAAAAATTTTGGGCTAATTATTATTTTCATCAGCCGGATTATTACCCAGCTCAGTTTATGCGTATCAATGCGCCGCTTTATGTAGGGGTTTGGATTTTATCTGTTTTTTTTAATGGGGGTTATGATAAACCGTTTAATATCAGGTGGTTAGTCCGTGGTGTGTTGTTGGGGAGTTTTGGGATTGCAGCGATTTATGGTTTCTTGGATTTAGAATACCGGACTTCCCGGGCGGTCATTTTGATAAGTACTTTGATTGTCTTGTTTTTGGCCTTTTTGTTTCGGATGATTGTACATTATGCGAAGTACGGGCATTGGGCTATTGGAAAGTCGCAGCCCAAAAAGTTGGTTTTTGTCGGTTCTATTTCTGAGGCCGAGCGAGCCCAAAATTTGATGCTGCGAACGGGTAATGAAAAAAACTATATCGGTACGGTATCCCCTGATAAAGATTATGATGCGAAGTCTTTCCTTGCGGGAATTGGAGATTTGGATCAAGTCGTTAGGATTTATGATGTGGATGAGTTGGTTTTTTGCTCAAAAGATATTGAGTCATCGGATATCATCCATTGGATGGGAGTACTGGGGCCGGAAATTCATTATAAAATTTTGCCCAAGGATAGCATGAGCATTATTGGTAGTAGCTCCAAAAATAGCCAAGGAGAATTGTATGTAGAGGAAGTTAAATTTGCGATAGCTACACCGACCAATAGGCGCAACAAACGTTTTTTGGATATATCCTTGTCTCTTTTGTTTTTGGTGCTGAGTCCTATTTTGGTTTGGTTTATTCGAGACAAAGGAAGTTTTTTACAAAATATCTTTGATGTCTTTAGGGGGCATCGTACTTGGGTGGGTTATTTTGAGATGGCTTCGACAAAAGATTATCCAGCTATTCCAAAGGCGGTTCTTTCCCCTTTGGTCAATCCCAATATCCATTTGGATGAGCCGACGATGAACCGGTTGAATTTTCTGTATGCCAAAAACTATTCGGTAGAGACCGATTTAGAACTTATCTTTAAGCATTTTGGGGCTTTGGGCAACCGCTGAGACATCTATCGCCCGCAATATCACTACAACCCATCTTTCCCAACGTCGATTATCTGCTAGTATTCATCGGATATTTTTCTAGGTATAGCCAAGTAATAGGTAAAAGAAGCTACCTTGTGTTGCATAGTACTATACAATGCCCTTATCTTTGTGGTAAGAGACACAATCATTTATGACTCTTTGAACCATTTCATTAATCCAAAAAATTAAAAGATGAAACAAGTATTGAATATCAATCTAGGTGGCCAAACAATGACAATTCATGTAGATGCCTACAACCACCTTTGTGCTGTTTTAGACACTATCGAAAAGCCTATTAAAAATGCGCAAGTAGCAGAAGCGACACTCGCTGATTATGAAGAAAAATTGGTCAGACAGCTAGCTCAAGATGTAGAACCTAATGCAATCATTGACATTAAAGCGATTCGCAAAGCTATGGATAGCCTTGGTTCTCCGGAAGTGCCTATCTCCGCCTTGTATGATGAGTTGGAGTTGGATAGTGATTTTACTACAACCGACAAACGCAAGCTTTATAGAGATCCGTCCAATAAAATAATCGCCGGTGTCGCTTCGGGCTTAGCTGCTTATCTGGGTATTAGTGATCCTATATGGGTGCGAATTGCTTTTGTCGGATTGATGATGGCCGGATTTGCCAGCGCTCCTATTTACATCCTTCTTTGGGTGGTGATGCCCAAAGCTAGTACGTCGATAGATCGAAAATCAATGCACGGTCAACCCATTGATGTGGCTTCAACTGCAAATCGAGTTGCTCATCATCTGGACAACATGTCTAAAGGGATTCGTAGAAAGTTTGGAACAGAAGCCGGTATTTAATTTCGGTACTCTTTAATCATTGAGTCTGCTCCGAAAAGTTGAGTTTTTGTAGCTTCATTCTGTGCCCAGAAAATTTTATTTGGTTTCTAACTTTCCAAAAGTTTTAAACTTTTGGAAAGTTATATATGGTAACCAAAAAAAAATTTGTTCATCACTTTAATTTCTGGCGGAGTGCAATTTTTTACTCCCGGTCTAAGATATTAACGGTGTAGCGGTATAACGGTATAACGGTGTAACGGGTAGGCAGCAATTATTAAAGGTCAAAGGTCAAAGGTCAAAGGTCAAAGGTCAAAGGTCAAAGGTCAAAGGTTAAAGGTTAAAGGTAGGCAGCCAAGAGAGCGTCCCCCTTGAACGCCGAAGGCACTTGAACGCCCGAAGGGCAAATTGAACGTCCGAAGGACAAATTGAACGCCAACATGTTGATTATCAGTGTTTCAGTTGAACAGTTCAGGGTAAACGAAAGAAAATTTTATAATATGTTAGCCTATGTGTGGACTATTTTTCACCCAAATTTTAGCAGTCTGAAGCCAAGAATTTGTAGCGTTTCTTAGTGTAAACTTAGTGTTGTCTAAAGTGAACTTAGTGGTAAGGAAAAATGTAATGCCTAACCACTAAGGACACGAAGTTGCCACTAAGAATTCACTAAGGTATTGATTGTCAACAAGTTAAACACCGTCTTTTTGTGCAATTTTTT